>CAJXPN010000129.1 GCA_913058025.1 uncultured Myxococcales bacterium
ATCCCGCCCACGGCGCCATGTACTCGCGCGCCACCTCTCCCGCGATCCGCTCCGGGTGCGCGACCCCTCGCTTGAGCTCTCGGGTGAGCAGCGGCTCCGACGGCGACACGCTCATCAGCTCCCCCCACATCGGCAACCTCATCGCCGCCACCAGCGGCACCGGCCACGAGCTCGACAGCCCCACCGCGTTCATGAACACCCGCGCGGTCGCTCGCTCCGGCGCGAGCATCAGCATGTGGTGCGCCACGCCTCCTCCCACGTCGTGGGCCGCGAGCGCGAACCGATCCACGCCCAGCGCGTCGAGCGCCGCGAGCAGCGCGCGCGCCTGTTCGATGAACCTCAACCTCCCCCTCGCTCCCCTCCTGCTCCTTCCAGTCCCCAGCAGGTCGAACGCGATCGTCGGGCGGCCGAGCTCCTCGAGCTGGCGCTGCACGTTCCTCCAGAGGTAGCTCGACGTCGGGAGCCCGTGTAGAAACACCACCGGCGGCCGCTCGTCTCCTGGCGTCCTCGTGCACCACACCGACACGCCCTCGCGCAAGTGAACGTGCGTCCCTGGCAGCGGCGCGCTTGATGGTTCGTTCGCCTGCGCCATATCCTCACTCTCCTTCACACCTTCTTCACTTCACGCCGAGCCGCCATCATGGAGCACCCACACGACACCCCGCAAGTCGTTCGCCCTTGCCTCGCGCTCGCCGCCGCGTTCTCACTGCTCTACGGCCTGCTCGCGCCCGCCCACTACGTCGGCGGCGACCACGCCATCTTCGCCGCCGCCGCCGCCTCGGGTGGCTACGCGTTCCCGCCAGGTTACCCGCTCTTCACGATGATCCTCAGGCTCGGCTCGGCGCTCCTCCCCTTCGCCTCACCCATACACGCCTTCGACCTCTTCACCGGCTTCATCGGCGCCGCCTCCGTCGCCGCGCTCTACGCCGCGCTTCGCTGGTGGCGCGTCGGCGCCCGCTCCTCACTCTTCGCCGCCGCGCTCTTCGGCCTCTCCGGGCACGCGCTGTCCGTGCACTCGATTTGTGAGGTCTTCTCGCTCAACGACCTCTTCGTCGCGATCATCATCGGCATGTGTGGCGTCGACGCGCCCCTCCGAGGCCGCGCCCGCGTCCTCGCGCTCGGCCTGCTCGCCGGGCTCGCGCTCTCCCACAACCACACCTGCGTCCTCATCGCCCCCGTCGGCCTCTACGGCGCCTGGCGCGGCGCCCGCGAGGCGCGCCCCGACTCAGGCCCGCTCGCTGTCCTCCGCGCGATCCCCGCTGGCGCGCTCGCGCTCGCCGCGGGCCTGCTCCCCTACCTCTACCTCCCGTTCGTCTCGGCCCGCGCGCCCGGCTCATGGCGCTGGTCCGACGTCCGCTCGGTCTCCGATCTGCTCGACACGTTCCTTCGCCGCGACTACGGCTCGATGCGTCTGACCGTCCAGTCCGGCGACGCCACGCCCCTCGACCAGATCCTTTTCCTGCTCACCGAGGTCTCGCGCGACGTGGCCTACCTCCCGGTCGTCGTCGCCGTCGTCGGGGCCCTCGTCGCGCTCCACCTCCTCCCCGAACTCGACGCTTCGAAGGAGGACGCGGGCACCTCTCATCACGACGCACCCGACCACGACGCACCCGAGCTTGCCGCCGAGCGCGCGCCTCGTGGCCCGTGGGTCGCGCTCGCGGCCTCCCTCGTGTTGTGCGGCCCGTTGTTCGTCACGCTCGTCGACGTCGACCCCCACCAGGGCCTCTACTACCTGCTCGTGCGCAAGTTCCACCTCCTGCCCACGCTCCTCCTCTCCTTCTTCATCGCCCGCGGTGCCGACCACCTGTCTGGCGCCCTCCGGCCCCAGCTCGCCGTCGGCGTCGCGTGCGCCACCGTCCTCGCTGCCGGCGCGCTCGCCAGCGAGTCCGTCGCGCTCATGCGCACCGACGCCGTCGACGTCTTCCTGCGCGACGTCGCGGCCCAGCTCCCTCCCGACGCCATATTGCTCGTCACCGGTGATCACATGAGCGGCGGCCTCGGCTACCTCCAGCACGGCGAGGGCGTGCGGCCGGACGTCGCCGTGCTCTCGGCGAAGCTGCTCTCCGTGCAGTGGTACATCGACAGGATGAACGCCGCGCACGGGATCTCGATGACGTTCCAGGGCACCGACATCGACCTCGAACTCCTCACCCGAGAGCTCCACGCCACGGGCCGGCCCGTGCTCCTCTCCGCGCCGCTCTCGCCCGAGCTCGGCGCGCACCTGAACACGTACCCCGACGGCGTGCTGATCCGCGTGCTTCCCTTCGACCAGCCCCCTCCCTCACCTCGCGAGGTCCTCGCCGCGATGGACGCGCGCTTCGAGGCGTACGCCGGGACGCCTCGTCCAGGCGCAGACTCGCGCTCGTGGGAGTACCTGATCACCTCGACCTACGCGCGACCGTGGAGCACGTTGGCCAGCGCCGCGCGCGGCGCCGGCGTCGTGCCCCTGGCCGACGCGCTCGACGCGCGCGCGGCCGCGTGGCTGCCGGAGCCGCCTGACGAGTGACCCGTCACTGGCCCGGCATGGACTCCTTGTACCAGTGCGTGATCACGTCCTTCGATGGCTTGCCGCGCGGGGAGTAGCCCCGGTCACTCCCGTCGGCGAACCCGAACCAGTTCCAGATGTAGACCCCTGCGAGCCGCTCGTCGGCGTGCCAGACGTCCATCATCGCTCTGAAGCAGCGCGCCTGGAGCGGCACGTCGGACTCCCCGCGCTCGGAGTAGTCCCACGGACGCGCCGCCGCGTCCGAGTGCGACGGGTAGCCGATCTCGGTGAAGATGAAGCGGCTCTGGCGCTGGAGCAGCCACACTCTGAGCCTCTTTCGGAAGGTGACCCAGCCCTGCGTCAGGTCCCACCACGACGGGTTCGGCCTCTTCGAGAGCTCCTGGTAGGCCGTCATGCCCACCACGTCGAGTGCGTCCCAGTACGTCGGGACCTCGAAGTGATCCCAGTTCGACGAGTACGTGAGCTGCCCGTCGAACCTCGCGCGAACCTTGGCGATGAGCCCACGCCAACGCGCGTCCTTCGTCTCCATGCTCAGCAGCTCGCTCCCCACCGAGTACAACGCCGCGTCGTGCCGCTGCGCCATGTCCGCGTAGTGCAGGATGAAGCGCTCGTAGCTCGCCCACCAGGCGTCCTCGTCCCCGGGCTCGATCGTCCCACGCCACTTCCCACGCGCCCTGACCTCCACGTAGATGTAGGGCATCAGGAACAGCCGCAGGCCGCGCGCGCTCGCCTCCGAGATCACCCACTCAAGCTCCGCGTCGGGCACTGTCGTGCCCTCGAGCGGCGCGATCGTGTCGGACGCGACGTCGCGCTGGGCCCACCTGGGCACCAACGAGAGGTCCGTCGCCCCCGCGGCTACGATCTCGTCGAGCATCGTCGAGTAGTGTGACTTGCGCGCCTCCAGGCTCGGATCCGCCGAGAACAGGCCGAGCGCCACGCCTCGACGGAACGTCCCGTCTCGCGTCATCACCTCCCCCATCCCCGCTCGCGGGTCCGGTCGGTAGGAGCGCGCTGCGTCGAGCGCCCCGTCGACCCCGGCGTGGAGCGCGCTCCACGCCGTCGCGCGCGACACCGCCCCCGAGACGCCCTCGCGCGCGATCACCTGAGGGGTCGCCTCCACCTCCTTCTTCTCGCAGCCCGCGGACGCGATCGCGACGAGCGCGAACGCCGCGAACACGAGTTGGGCTCGCTTGACATGCACCTTCAGGAACCGTTCTATCATCTCGACCTACTCCCGCGGCGATCCTACGCCGCGTGTACACCCGACAGGAGCCCACATGTATCGGCGCGCCACGCTCTCCGCAACGCTGCTCATCGCACTCATTCACTCGGCGTGCCCGGCCTCGTCCTCCGAGTCCGACGACGCGGGCGTCGTCATCCTGGATGAAGACACGAGCTCCCCCGACGACACCGGCTCCGCCTCCCCCGACACCGGCCCGTCCACGAACAACGCCGACTGCGTCGACGGCGACTTCTACGTCGACTCCGACGGCGACGGCCGCGGCGCCGGCGACCTCACCACCGCCTGCGCCATCCCCGGCCAAGACCCCGAGGGCTACGCGCGCCTCGCCGGTGACTGCAATGACTCGGACCCGCTCCAGTTTCAGGGCTCCGAGGGGGTGTGCAACGACTTCGTCGACGACGACTGCGACGGGGTCGACGAGGTCTGCCCCGAGAGCCGCCCCGACCAGGTCGCCGTCCCCAACTGGGACTGCAATGGCGACGCGCCCGAGTCCGTCTTCGCGTGGGCCCGCTTCGCCGACGGCGGCGGGTTCCTCAAGGACGGCGCGTGCTTCGTCTACTTCGAGGGCGCCAAGGACGTCTTCTACTCGACGCGCGTGGGCGTCGAGGGCGCCGAGGACTGCAGCAACCCGAACGGGTGTATCTGCCCTGGCGGCGGCTCGACGGGTTACGATCAGCGCCTCTACGCGTTCAACCTCTCCGGTACGCCCGGCGCGTGCGATGAGATCGCACACACCAACAGCCAGGGGATGGACCAGGCGGCCTCGAACAGCTGCCGCAAGTACCTCTATCAGCTCCACCAGTTCGACATCGCGTACTCCCACGTCGCGACCACCACCGAGGCGTTGGAGCGAAGGCTCACCGCGTTCCCCACCGTCGAGGTCGCGTGCGTGGCCGACCTGACCTTCTCGTTCCCCTTCTCCTCGCTGCTCACAGCCGAGGTCCAGCTCAACTCTGGCTTCGTGAAGAAGTGACCTGACGGCTCACCAGCCGGGCGGGAGCCACTCGGGGAGGCCGAGGCCGGAGACGGTGGCCTCGGCCTCGGCGGTCAGCGGGTAGTTCCAGCGCGCGAGGAAGGGCGTGATGTCGCGGCCGCTGATGGCGCTGAAGCGGATGGCGAAGCCGTCGAGGTGATCGCCGTAGGTCGCGCGCGGGTACTGGTCGGAGTAGTAGCTCGCGAAGGTCCGCTCGAAGACCGGCCAGCCGAACTCGAAGACGAGCTGGCGGTAGAGCTCGAGCCGCTCGAAGAGCCCCGCGGTCTCCCAGTCCATGACCAGGAGCGCGGCGTGGTCGATGGCGTTGTCCTTGAACCCGGCGCTCTCGAGGTCCCCGCCGCCGTTCAGGTACGCGTTGATCGTGTACATACTGAAGAGGTTCACGGCGACCTCGGTGATGCCGCCGCCTCTCCAGTCCGAGGTCTGGAACTGGTGCCCCAGCTCGTGGGCGAAGAGCCACCAGTCCTCATCACCCGTGCGCGTGCGCAGCGCCCACTCGGTCGCGACGGCCGGGTGGTTGATGCGATCGGAGGACGCGTTCGCGTAGCCGAAGCCGACCTGGGGGTCGAACAGCCAGTGGCTCGCGTAGGGGCGCGGCGTGGGCTCTGACGCGAGCCTCGTGTGCGCGTCGTAGAACCCCGACCAGAACTCCATCACCGCGCCGGGGTCGGTGACCGCCCGGGCGAGCGCTGCAGGGACCACCAGCCGGACCTTCCCATGCCGCTCGAGCAACGCCACGGGCGCCGCGCCGGCGAGCGCGGCGGTGAAGTCGGCCGCGCTCGACTCGCTGTCGGTGTAGACCGCCTGCGGGATCGCGCCCTCGACGCGGACCTGGATCGAGCCGCCCGGGTAGTCGTCGGGGACCTCGAGGTAGATCGTGCCGCCCACGCCCGTCCCCACGGAGAGCTCGGCGGCGTCCACGGGGTAGGTCGCCACGAGCCTGGGCGCGCGCCGCCACTCGGTGATCTCTGGGATCGTGTCGAGCAGGTCGTGGCGATCGCCCACGCGCACGCGCAGGCCGCGGCCCACGTGATCGGCGGGCACGCGCACCGTGACCGCGCGGCCTGGAGGGGCGTAGGCGCGCAGCGGGCGATCGCGCTTGAAGGCGGTGGACACGGTGACGTCGACCGCGCGCGGGGTCACCTCGGACGGCACACCAGGGAAGGTCGCGACCCAGGGGTGGGGCGCGGGCCATGTGTACGCGCGCAGCGCCACGGCCACGCGCCCCGACAGGCGCGCCTTCGGGTCGGCGGGGTCCGCCGGGAGCGCGGGGGTCTCGGAGATGAGGCGCGTGAGCGCCGCGTCGAGCTCGGCGGGGGTCGTCACGTCGCGCGCTGCGTCGAAGAGCGGGTCCATGCGCGGATAGTCGGTCGCCTCGAGCGCGTCGCCGTCGACGTACGCGCACCAGAGCTCGAGCGAGGAGCTGCGCTCGCCAGACACCGTCTGCGCGCCCGATGTGTCCTTGTGGCTCTCGAGCGCCCAGGAGATCCCGGCGCCCTCGAGCAGCGCGTCCGCGGGGTTCACCGCCGACTGGTTCGAGAGCCACCAGCTCCAGTGCAGCGCGGAGGTCGCCACGAGCAGCCCGCCGCCAGACTCCACGAACGCACGCAGCGCGGGGACGTCGGCCGAGTCGAGCATCAGCGTCCCCCACTCGTTGACCTGCACGATGGCGACGTCGGCGCCCTCGAGCGCGGCCGCGCTCCAGTCGTAGATCTCGCGCAGCCCGGAGCGTTCGCGCAGCGCCACGGTGGAGACGTCGGTGAAGCCGGCGGCGGTGAGCGCGCCGGTGATCGCGTCGTTCGCGGCGAGCACCCTGGGCGCCGCCGCGCCTTCACGCGCGGCCCAGGCCGTCGCGTTCGAGAGCAGCGTGTTCACGCCCGCCTCGCCGAGCAGCGTCGAGCGGTCGCCAGAGGAGAGGAAGTCCTGGCCCGAGAACGCCACGACGCGGCCGCCTCCGATACGGGTCGCGGCGACGAGCGCGCCGCCCGGTCCAGTCAGCACGGGGAACGCGGCGGGGTCCAGTCCGACCCGCAGCGCGCCGTTCGTGTCCTCGGCGAGGTCGACCCCGACGGGCGCGCCCGCGAGGCCGTCGGTGAGCTCGGCGAGGTGGGAGCGCGCGGCGTCGAGCTGGCCGCGCGTGGCCGCTGAGTCCTCGCACAGCCCGCAGGATGACGAGGCGCGGCACGCGGGCGCGCCAGCGTCTTCGGAGGTGTCGCCCGCGTCGGTGGTCGCGCCGGCGCCAGCGTCGATGCTGGCGTCTGCGGACGCGTCGGCGCTGGCGTCCGGCGCGGGGTCGATGTCGACCCGCTCACGCTGATCGGGGCCGGCGCAGGCCGCGATGCTCGCGGCGCAGAGGAGCGCGGTGAGGGATCGCTGGCTCGAGGTGTTCATGGCGCGCTCGTCGTGAGGTCTCGTGTGAGGTCACGTCGAGTATGGCGAGCGGCCGGGCGCGTGTCACGCGCACGGCCGCCGGCCCTGGGGCGCTCAGAGCTTGGTGACCGTCGCCTCGGGGATCGTGATGACGTAGCCCGAGTCGTCCTTCGAGCTCAGGTCGAAGCTCAGGTCGTAGCGGTCCTGACCGAGCACCACGGACCTCATGACGAACGACGCGCTCCCGTTGATCGGCATGCGCAGCGCGGTGGTCCCGGGGTAGGGGCCTTCGCCCTGCTCGGCGCCGGTGGTCGAGGTGTGCTCGAAGATGCCGCTCTTGCCGATGTAGACGATGCTGTCGTCCGAGCGCAGCACGGTGAAGCCGATGATGACGCTCGAGTCGCCGCAGCGATCTCGGGTCAGGTCGAGCCCGGCGCGCGGCTCGATCCGATCCTTCAGGCACAGGTAGCCCTTGGCCTCGTCGCGGTCGACCTCGAGCGTGACGCTCGCGGGCTCGAGCTCGAGCTCCACCGTGGTCTCGTACGGGTCGACCTCGCCGGGGTCGTTGTTCGGGTCGTTGTTCCCGCTCGCGCCAGGCACCGCGCAGACGCAGTTGTTGCCCCCGCGTACGCACTCGGTCTGCGTGATGGAGTCCTTGCAGACGCAGCCGGCGTCCCTGGCCGGGTCGCACTGGGCCGCGGGCTCCTCGGGCTCCTCGGGGAAGAGCTCCCCGCACGATGTCGACAGGACGAAGAGGCACGCCGTGGCGGCGCCCCTCCATATGGGTGAGGTGAAGCGCATGTATGTCTCCGCGTGGGTTGGTGTTCTGTGTCTCACGGTGTCGAGCCGATGGCACAGAGTCAACGCGGAACGCCAGACGCTTCGTGCGCCGTGCGCGCCAGCCCGCCCCCCAGGCTGCGGGGCGGTTTGGGGCGTTCGAGAGGGCGTCTTCGTGTGGTGCGGGGCGGTTCGGGAGCGTCCGAGATGGCGGAGAGTATGGTGCGGGCTGTTCGGGAGCGTCCGAGAGGGCGGAGAGTGTGGTGCGGGGAGGTTCGGGAGCGTCCGAGAGGGCGTTTTTGTGTGGTGCGGGGCGGTGCTCGCGCTGCGCGCGACCGCAGCAGTCCGCTCTACGATGGAGAAGGCACCATCTGGCGCGCCTTTGACGGGAGGCTCGGTGGGTCGCACCGTCGACAGGCTCGTTCCGCGGATGTGCGGCTGGGATGGGCTCCGGCGTGTCGAGATGGCGTCGTGGT
>CAJXPN010000130.1 GCA_913058025.1 uncultured Myxococcales bacterium
AGATCGTCGGCAGCGTCAGATGTGTATAAGAGACAGCTTCAGCGCCGAGCAGCTCGAGTCGTTCAACATCGCGCTCGACGCGGTCTTTGGAGGCGAGCTCCTGAGCTTCGACTGGTCCGGCGAGGACGTCCACGGCGTCGAGCGCCAGTACGAGCTCGACTTCGTGCCACTGCGCGGCGAGACGGGTGATGTCGATTCGGCGCTGATCGTCGGGGAGGAGGTGACGGATCGGCGCCGGACCGAGGTCGAGCGCAGCATGTGGGAGGCCCACATGGCGAACGCTCAGCGTATCGAGGCGCTGGGGCTCATGGCCGGAGGCGTCGCCCACGACTTCAACAACATGCTCATGCTCGTCTCGACGCACGCGAGCATGATCGGCTTCGAGTTCGAGGACGCGTTCGGGGACGACATGGCGCTTGTGGAGCGCATCGTCCCCGAGATCGACGCGATCGAGCAGGCGGTCGTCCGCGCGAAGTCGATGACGACGCAGCTCCTCGAGTTCGCGGGCCGTCAGCTCGTCGAGCCGGTGTCGATCCTGCCCTCGGAGGCGCTCGCCGAGTGCGCGACCGCGATGCGCGGCGCCGTCGAACCCGATATCGCGCTCACCCTGGCGCCGATCGCGAGCAGGTGGCGGGTCGTCATCGACCCGGGCCAGCTCGAGCAGATCCTGACGAACCTCGTGCTCAACGCGGGCGACGCGATCGAGGAGCGCGGGCAGATCGAGCTGAGCGCGTCCGAGGAGGTCGTGGGCGAAGAGCGCGTGCTGCGCGGCTGCGTGCTCCGGCCTGGCGAGTACGTCGTGCTCGAGGTCACCGACGACGGCTGCGGGATCGGCGCCCACGACCTGTCACGGATCTTCGACCCGTTCTTCACGACCAAGCGCATGGGCGTGAGCACCGGCCTCGGCCTCGCGTCGTGCTTCGGCATCGCGCGCGGCGCCGGCGGCGCGATCGACTGCGTGAGCGAGGTCGGCGTGGGCACGACGTTCCGCGTGTGGCTGCCGCGCGCGCTCGGCGCGGCGCTCCTGGGGTTGCGTGAGTCGTCTCAGGACCTCGGCGGCGGCTCTCGCCGCAGGGTCCTGCTCGCCGAGGACCAGGATGATCTGCGCGCCGCGCTCGAGCGGCTGCTGCGCCGGCACGGCTACGAGGTGGTCTCGTGCGCGGACGGCGGGGAGGTCATCGAGCGCCTGAAGGTGGACCGAGACTTCGCGCTCCTGCTGACCGACGTGGTGATGCCGAACCTGGGTGGGGTGGAGGCGGCGAGGGCGTTCTCGGAGATCCTGCCGAACGCGCCAGTGGTGTTCATGTCGGGGTACATCGACGACATGCTCTTCTCGCGCGAGCTCGAGTCAGGCGCGAACTTCGTCCAGAAGCCGTGCGCGTCGAGTCACCTCATCGAGGTGCTCGAGCGCGCGCTCGAGGGCGTCACTCACTGAGCGCGATCGCCTCGGCGATCGCGTCCTGCTGGGGGCGCAGCCGCCACGCGCGGGTGGGCGTGTCGTTGAGCAGGATCGAGAACGCGACGTCGCGGCCCGAGCGCGTCCGGGCGTAGCCCGACAGCGCGGTGACCTCGTTGAGCGTGCCCGTCTTGGCGCGCACGCGGCCCATGGCGTCGCCGCCGAAGCGTCGGGTGAGCGAGCCGTCGACGCCGCCGATCGGCAGCGAGCCGATGAACTCGTGGGACCAGCGGTGCGTGGACATCCCGCGGAGCAACGCGGTGAGCTGGCGGGGGCTCACGGTGTTCCCGGTGTAGAGGCCCGAGCCGTTCATGATCTTGAGGGACTCGAGCTTGGGCACGCCCAGGCGCTTGGCGCAGTCACGCAGGACGGCGACGCCGCCGGCCCACGTGCCGCGCTCGCCGCCGGCGGCCTCGGTCGTCCCGAGCGTGCGCAGGAGCAGCTCGGCGATGAAGTTCGAGGAGTGCTTGTTCATCGTGAGCGTGAGGTAGGAGAGCGGCTCGGAGGTGTGCGTCACGAGGTCGCGCGCCCCCCCGGGCGCCTCGCCCCTCTTGACCTCGCCCGAGACCTTCACGCCGACCGAGGCGAGCGCGGCGGCGAAGGACTCACCGGCGAAGCGCGCCGGGTCGTCGATGCGACGCGCGATGGAGAATGGCGCGGAGTTCGCGCCGATCTTGCCCTTCACGGTGATGACGGTTCGCCCGCCCAGGAACGCGGAGTTCACGCTCAGCCGAGGGTAGCGGCCAGGGACGGTGGTCGCCTCGTTGACGACCTCGACGTAGGCGTTGGGCGGGTCGATGCGCACGCCCGCGGGCTTGCCGAGCTCGGTCGCGCGCACGGTGACCGTGGCCGCGTTCAGGTTCACCGAGAGCGCGCCCACGGGCGAACGGTACGCGCCCGGTTCGAGCTTCTGCTCGAAGCCCGGCGGGAGGTCCTCGCCCGAGAACGCGTCCTCGACGACGACGATGTCGCCGGAGACCTCGGTGATGCCCTGGGCGCGGATCTCGGCGGCCCACTCGAGGAGGTGGCGCTCGAAGAGGAGCCCCTCCGCGCCGCCGACGACGTAGAGGTTGGCTGCGGTGGAGCCGGAGACGCCCGAGGCGGCGACGCGGGTCTTGAAGGTGTGCTGGGGCCCGAGCACGTCGAGCGCGCAGGCGCCTGTCAGCAGCTTCTGGTTGCTCGCCGGGTTGAACGCGCCGTCGGCCTCGCGGGCGTAGATCTCCTCGCCGGTCTTCGCGTCGACGACGTGCACGCCCACGCGCGCGCCCTGGAGGGCGGGCGCGGCGAGCGCGGCGTCGATCGCCGCGGCCATCTTCTTGTCACCCTCTCCCTTGGCGCCGTCGCCTTGCGCGTGCGAGGCGTGGGTGGTGCCGAGCGTGAGCGCGAGCGCGGCCAGCCCCGTGAGGATGGTGAGCGCGGCGCCTGCGCGGGTGAGCTTCTCGAGTCGTGTGTCGTGCATGGGTCGGGTCTGCTTCATTTGTAGCGGATCTTCCAGACGCGCCAGAGCGCCTCGAGGGCGATGGCCGGGGTCATCTTGGACTCACCGGCGACGCGATCGGGGAAGGTGATGGGGACCTCGAGTATGGAGAGCCCGAGCTGGTGGGCTCGGTATTTCATCTCGATCTGGAAGACGTAGCCCGCGGCCTCGACGGCGTCCAGGTTCAGGCGCTCGAGCGAGCTCGCCCGCCAGCCGACGAAGCCGGCGGTCAGGTCGCGCACGTCGACGCCCAGGATGGCGCGCGCGTAGAAGCCGCCGCCGCGTGAGATCAGCCTCCGAACCAGGCCCCAGTCGGTCGTGCCGCCGCCGGCGACGTAGCGCGAGCCGATGACGACGTCGTAGCGGCCGAGCTGGGCGACGAGCTCGGGCAGGTGCTCGGGCTGGTGGCTGAAGTCGGCGTCCATCTCGATCATGGCGCCGTAGCCGTGGTCGAGCCCCCAGCGGAACCCCGCGACGTACGCCGGACCCAGCCCGGCCTTGCCCTCGCGGTGCAGGACGTGGACGCGCGGGTCGGCCTCGGCGAGCGCGTCGGCCATGGCGCCGGTGCCGTCGGGCGAGGCGTCGTCGATGATCAGGATCTCGATCCCGTCGACCGCCGCGAGCACGGCGGGGACGATCCTGTCGATGTTCTCCGCCTCGTTGTACGTGGGCATGCAGATGAGCGTCTTCAACCTCCGAACTCCTCTCGTGTCAGGTCGAGCTTCTTCAGGATGTACTCCACGCTCTTTCGATGGACCCCCGCGACGCGCGCGGACTTCGAGACGTTGCCGCCGGTGCGCTCGAGCAGGTCCGACCAGTACGCCTTCTCGAACTCCTCGACGAGCCGCTGCTTGGCGTCCTTGAAGGGCATGTCGTCGTCGAGCGCGGCGCGCGCGAGCGAGCCCGCCGAGGACTCCTGGTCCTTCTTCATGGAGGGGCGGTCGAGGCCGCCGGCGTTGAGGAACTTCGTCTCGATGAGGTCACCGGGCGCGAGCAGCACGGCGCGCTCGACGAAGTTCTTGAGCTCGCGCACGTTCCCCGGCCAGCGGTGGCGCTTGAGCTTCTCCATCGTCTTGTAGGAGACGTCGACGTCGCCCCGGCCGGCCATCTCGTTGGCCGACGTGAGGAAGTGCTCGACGAGCATCGGGATGTCCTCGGGGCGCTCGCGCAGCGACGGCAGCGCCACCTTGATCACGGCGAACCTGTAGTAGAGGTCCTCGCGGAAGTTCCCCTGCCTGACCTCGTGGATGAGGTTGCGGTTGGTCGCGGCGACGATGCGCGCGTCGGTCTTGACGGTGGCGTTGCTGCCCACGGGCTTGATCTCGCGCGACTCGAGCGCGCGCAGCAGCTTGGGCTGGAGGTCCACGGGCAGCTCGCCCAGCTCGTCGAGGAACAGCGTGCCGCCGTTTGCCGCGTCGAACGCGCCCTTGCGTGTCCCCGTGGCGCCGGTGAAGGCGCCCTTGACGTGCCCGAAGAGCTCGGACTCGATGAGGTGGGGCGCGATCGCCGAGCAGTCCACCACCACGAACGGCCCGTTCGCCCGTGTGCTGTTCTTGTGCACGGCCTCGGCCACGAGCTCCTTGCCCGTCCCCGACTCGCCCTCCACCAGCAGCGTGTAGTCCGTGGGCGAGACGCGCTCGAGCAGCGCGAAGATCTCGCGCATGACCATCGATCGCCCGAGCAGGTTGCCGAAGCGGCCCTTCCCGGAGAACCGGATCTCGACCTCCTCGCCCGTCGTCCCGAACTCGACCGTGGTCGCGCCCACCCGGAACGTCGCGCCGTGCTCGAGGTAGACCTCGGACACGCGCATCCCCGCGGCGAACGTGCCGTTCTTGGAGCCGAGGTCCTTGAGCTGGTAGCCGCTCTCGTCGACCTCGATGACCGCGTGGGCGCGGCTGACCGCGGGGTCGTTGAGCGCGAGGTCGGACTCGGGCGAGCTGCCGAGCACGACCTTGCGCGCGTCGAACGCTCCGCTGAAGCCCTCGTCGGCGCCCTCGGTGACCGAGAGCCGGTAGCGCTGGAGCTCGAGGCGCTGCGCGCCGTCGTCCAGGTACACCGTGCGTGTGATGTCGTCTCCCATGCGCGCTCCGTCAGGCTCGGCGGCGTCTCGATCCGCCAAAGGAGTCCCTTATAGCGCGCGCGGCGCCCACGGGCGACGGGCTTTCTCATGGCCGCTCAGCCTCAGGTCGAGACCCTGTGTGGCGTGAGGGACCCGGCCGCCTTCTCCAGGCGATCTCCCTTCTTCCAGACCCGCCACACCTCATCGAAGGGCGGGGCCTCTGGCTCGTTGGGGTATGGGCCTGGTTCGCCCACATAGAAGCAGCCCTGGGCCCCGTCCCCATCGCGAACGTAGTAGACCAGGGCGAAGCGTCGCTCCGGTTGAATCGTCGTGGCGCCTCCTCCGTTCGGGCGAGACTCCAGACGACCCATCGTCTCTTCTATTCTCGTGATGTGCGCCTGCCAGGTGTCCTCACGCGCCTCGACCAGCGTACGCTCGGCACGCACGAGCCCCACCACGATGGCGACGGCGAGCGCGACGAAGAAGAGAATGCTCACGATAGAATACGCCATGACAACATGCTCCGGTCGGTGGGGTTGGGCGAGTCGTGGCTGATGGTAGCGAGTTTGCGCTCAGCCGTTCACCGTGAACGTGCACCACTTCATCTTCTTCTTGAGCTCTCGCACGGCCGGCAGGATCGCGTCCCTGTTGCACCAGTAGACCGAGACGCTCTCGAGGTTGGTGAGGCGCTCGAAGTTCGGCGGGAACGCCTTGAACTTCTCGTTCCTCGCGACCCCGAGGTGGCGCAGGTTCTCCAGCTCCACGATCGCGTCGGGCAGCGCGGTGACCTTGCTCCACGTGACGCTGAGGTGCTCGAGCGACTCGAGCCCGCGGACCGCGTCGGGGAGGTTCGGGACCGAGCCCCCGCTCATGTCGAGCTTCTTGAGCTTCTTCAAGGTGAAGAGCGACTCGGGGTACGCCGTGATGCGCATCCCGCCGAGGTCGAGGACCTCGAGCTCGGTCAGGTCCCCGATGTTCTTCGGTGGCGAGCCGATCCGGCACGTCCCCAGGTCGAGCTCGCGCAGCTTCTTGCACTTCACCACGTCCTTGGGGAACTGACCCTTGAGGCCCGTCCTGTCGAACGAGAGCACCTCGAGGTCCTTCAGCTTCCCGATCCCCTCCGGCAACGACGCCATGCCGCTGCCCCACGCGATGCTCTCGAGCCGCAACTCCACGAGCTCCGTCAGGTTCCCGAGCCCGTCGAACCACTCCTCCAGATCATCCATGCCGTCGATCGTGAGCTTCTTCAGGTTCGTCAGCTCACCGATCGCGTCGGGCAACCTCTTCAAGCCCTCGAAGTTCGCGAGGTAGAGCGACTCGAGGCCCTTCAGCTTGCCCAGCGCCGCGAACAGCCCCGCCGTCTCCTTGAACCCCGATGCGTTGAGCTCCTTGAGGTTCTCCAGCTCGCCCAGGCGCTCCGAGCACGACTCCACGCCCATCGCCCACACGTAGAGCCGCTCGAGCCCCTTCATCTCACCGATCGAGTCGGGGATGTCGGCGCACTTCCAGTTCTTGCCCATGTTGAGCTCGCGCAAGCCCACCAGCCGCGTCACGGGCTCGGGGAACCGCTCGAACGCGTTGCCGCTCAGGATGAGCCTCTCCAGGCTCTGCAACGCATCCAGCGAGTCTGGCAGCTCCGAGAGCTCGTTGCTCGACAGGTCGAGCATGGTCAGGCCAGCGAGCGGGCTCAGGTCGCCCGGCAGCTCCTTCATGCTCAGCCTCAGCGTGAGCTCGCGCAGCTTCGGCAGCGCGCCCAGCGCGTCGACCTGCGCCTGCGTCAGCGACGCGACGCCGGGGCCGTTGATGTAAGCGCCTCTTGCGCTCACGATGGAGAGCGACTCGAGGTCCTCCCACGCGCTCAGGTCGTCGGGCAGCAGGTACGCGTCGCCCTCGAACCTCAGCTCGATCGTGGTGAACCTGCCCATCGACGCGAGCACCTCGAGCTCCTCCCTGGAGTAGCTGTAGACGTCTTCCCAGCGGTAGCGCCCGTTCGCCTCGATGAAGTGGTCCTCGGTGAGCGTGTCGCCCCGGTGCCCGCGCTCGAAGTAGGCGCGGAAGAGGTCCAGGTCGGCGCGGTCGAGCAGGTGGCGAGCGACCTGCGGGTGCAGCGCGCCGAGCCTCCCGAAGTAGCCGAGCTCGTCGAAGCCCTCGAGCTCGGTGAGCGCGGCGAAGTCACCCTCGAACTTGTCCTCGAGCACCTTGAACTTGTAGACGACGGCGTGGTTGGTCGTCTTGGCCGTGGGGAAGTAGTTGCGCCGAGAGACCAGCGCCAGCGCCTCCGCGACCGGCTCGCTCGCGTGCTTCTTGAGGACCTTCTTGGCGACCTTGGCGTGCGCGGCGTGCTCCGCGTCCTTCTTGTCGAAGCAGGTCGCCAGCGCCAGCAGGTCGAGCTCGACGCTCGCCGCGTCCTCGCCCAGGCCCGCCTTGATGTAGGCTTCGAGCGCTTCGTTCGTCGGTCTGATGTCGGTCATTTCATCTTCTCATTGGTGGGATACGTCGAGGTCTCATAGACCGCCGGGGCGCGAATATGACCGAGAGGTCGGGTCGTGTACAGGCGTGGCTCGTCACCCATACGATCGAGATCGTCTCGACGAAGGTGGACCTCTTGTCTACAGTCTGGTCGTTGGTAAATGTGCTGTGGCGAGGGAGACGATGGCCGAAGAGAACGAGTTCGCGCGTATGCTTCGTGTGTTGGACTGGAGCGACGGCCGCGCCTCCGCGTCGCTCGAGGTCGAACCCGAGCGGATCGCGCGGTGGCGCTCCGGTCAGGTGAGCGCGCCGTCCGAGATGATCCGCACGCTCCAGAAGCTCATGGACATCCACACTCCGGGTGAGACCGCCTCGAACGAGTGGTCCCGCACGACCTCGAGCGCGTACCGCAACACCGTCGACAACCCCCACGACAACTGGCACGGCGACGACGTCCACCGCGCGCAGGCCGCCGCCGAGCGCCGCGAGCGCGAGTCCAGGGCCAGGGAAGAGGCCGCCGAGCGCGACCGCACCCGCGCGCGCGCCGCCGACCGCGCCGCGGCCGAGGAGCCCGCACCCCAGGTGGTCCCCTCGTCGAGCTCCGAAGAGGACCTCCTCGCGCGTCTGGTCGCCCTGCGCGAGTCCTACAAGGAGCTCTCCGGCGCCTACTCGGACCTGCGCACGCTCTACGCCCGCGACACGGGCAACTCGCCCCCCACGCTGTTTCGGCCCCACGACGTCCTGAATGTGCGCCCAGACGCCTCCTGGGAGGATGTCCGCGACGCGTACAAGGCTGTCTCTTATACACATCTGACGCTGCCGACGATCTACTCTGTGTAGAT
>CAJXPN010000131.1 GCA_913058025.1 uncultured Myxococcales bacterium
TACGAGATTTCTGCCTGTCTCGTGGGCTCGGAGATGTGTATAAGAGACAGAGGTGCTTGAGCGCGAGCGCGAACTCGAGCGCGATGGTGATGGATGCGGCGTTGAGTTCGCAGCGGGCGAGGTCGAGTCGGGTGATGGCGTCGAGGGCGCCGCGCGCGGCGAGGCGGGCGACGCCCTCGTCGCCCAGGGCGTTGTCGGAGACGTCGAGGGAGGTGAGGTTCTGGAGGAGGCCGTAGGTGGCCAGCGCCTCGACGCCGACGAAGGTGAGGCCGACGTCGCGTAGGTCGAGCTCGCGCAGGTGCGGGAGGAGGTGCGCGGGGCCGAGGTCGCGGTGGCGCAGGAAGCCGAGGTTGTTGAAGGAGAAGTCGAGCGAGCGCAGCAGTGAGAAGCTGGGGGAGCGCAGGACGACCTCGAGGCTGTCGGGGCGCAGGTGGTGCCCGGAGATGGAGAGGGAGCGGAGGTTGGTCAGGGAGGCGGAGTGGCCGAGGCGTCGGACGCGGTCGTGGTCGAGCTGGTCGTGGCTCCAGGGCATGCGGTGGTGGCGCCCGAGGTCGAGGGTGGCGAGGTCGTCGAGGTAGGGGGAGTCGGCGAGGGAGTCGACCTCGTCGTCGGCGATGAAGCGGTCGCGCATGGTGATGGAGGCGACGACGCCGAGCTGCGGGAGGTCGCCCTGGTTCTCGATGAGCGCGTCGATCCATTCGGGGGGCGCGGGCCGCAGGCTCTCGGGCCAGCGGCGCACGACGCCGACGGCGTAGGGGACGGCGACGCGCTCGAGCTCGGGGCGAGGGTAGGCGTCGAGCGTGGCGCAGAGCGTGCGCCAGGTGTCCTCGCAGGGGGGAGACTGGAGCAGGCTCCTGAGCTCGCCGAAGTGGTCATGGTGTGAGGGCATCGCGTCCTCGGGTGGGATGGAGGCGAGGGTAGCTCGCCGGCGGCGAGGAGCGCCAGCCCATGTGCGATCGAACGACGATCGAAGCGTCGTTGATTCCCCCCGCGCTTGTGATTGGTGGAGCGCGCGGTAGGGTAGAGTGGGGGGTGAGTGGTGGTGACGCTGAGAGGACGACATGGCGAAGAAGAACAGCAAGCTCGAGATCAGGACGCCAGGGCAAGAGGTGCCGGCGCTGGCGTTCTACGAGTCGATGGGCGTGACGCTGACGGTGTGCGCGGTGTTCTTCCTGGTGCTCACGACCGAGGTGTTCTGGAAGGATCGCGTGCAGGTGCGGGACACGAGGTCGCCGGCGGCGAAGCTGGTGGACGAGCTCGAGGAGTCGCTCGACGAGGCGCCGACGGAGCGCGTGTGGACGCCGACCGAGCTCGAGGCGGCGTTCGCGGCGGGGGACCTGAACGTGACGGAGCGCGCGTGCGAGGCGTTGGCGCGCGTGGCGAGGGGGGAGCAGGAGCTGAGCGCGTCGGAGCGTGAGAAGGCCGAGCGCGCGTTGGCGGTGACGTTGAGGGAGGGGGAGGCGTCGGCGCCGGTGACGTGCGCGGTGCGCTCGAGGTTCGACGGCTCGTTCGAGGGCAACGGCGAGGTGAAGATCGAGCTGGAGAAGGTCTGGGAGCAGGTGAAGGCCGACGAGCTCGATCGGGAGCGCGTGGGCGCGATGGTCGAGCGCATGATGGTGGAGCGTAGCCGCCCGGAGGCGCCCGAGTTCTACCACTGGCTCAGGCGGTGCGCGATGGGCTCGGATGTCGAGAGGTTCTTGCCGTGCGTGTCGATGCTGCGCCAGATCGCGCCGAAGCAGGGCGAGGACTACCTGATGATGCTCGACACCCACGTGTCCCAGGAGGGTTGGGACGCGGCGGGAGAGGCCGAGGTGGTGACGAAGGCGCTGGCGAGGGTGGCGCTGATGGGTCAGCCGAGGCAGTGGTCGATCGAGCGGACGGCGAAGATCAAGCGGTACGACTACGAGTCCAGGATCGGCGCGGTGTTCATGCTGTGTCGTCTGGCGCAGTCGCCGGAGCCGGAGCTCCAGGAGAAGGCGACGCAGATGCTCGGGCACGCGTCGAAGATGGGCGCGAGGACGCCGACCGCGGACAAGATCGCGCGCTGGAGGGAGGGCTGCCAGCTCGCGTTCGGGAAGCCGCTTCCGAACCTGGACATCGTGGAGCTGCCGCTCATCTCGAGCGAGATGATGGAGACGCTCGAGGTCTGGAGCGGAGAGGAGGGGGACGCGCCGCGTCACGGCCTGGAGTACGTGTTCTCGACGGGGGCGTGCGTGTCGCGTGAGGGCGAGCCGATGTGGCGGTGCGGCGTGAGCGACTGGAAGGGAGAGGAGTCGGACACGTCGGACGCGCTGCGCAGGCTCTACGTCCACACGCGCTACATCGAGTGGGACGAGTGGGAGCAGTGGGAGAAGAAGCTCGAAGAGGACGCCGTGAAGAAGGCTGCGAAGGAGGCGATGGAGGCGGCCAACGGCGGCGCTGTGGTCGATGGCGACGGCGCCGCGGAGAGGGACGCGACCAGACTTGACAATAAATGAGCGTGACTTCATTAATCCTGTCGTCGGGGCGATTCTGGCGCCGACAGGACAGGAGAGGTCATGCCACGTACGAGGACGATCACGGACGAGCAGATACTGAGCGCAGCGCGTGAGGTGTTCACAGAGCTCGGGATGAACGCGACGACGGCCGAGATCGCGAAGGCAGCGGGGGTGAGCGAAGGGACGATCTTCAACCGCTTCGGCAGCAAGAGCGAGCTGATGCTCGCGTCGATGGGTTTCGGGGACGGCCCGAGTTGGATCAAGGCGGCGCAGGGGGTGGATCTCGAGGAGTCCTCGTTGGAGGACTCGCTCGGGGTGATCGGTGAGGAGATGCTCGACTTCTTCGAGATGTTGTTGCCGCGGATGTGGATGATGATGTCGTCGAGGTCGGTGCCCACGAGCCACTTCATGGACGCGAACGCGCCGCCCATCAAGGGGCTCAAGGTGTTGTCGGGGATCATCTACCAGGCCCAGCGGCGAGGTGACGTGGGCCCGTGCGACCCGGAGATCGTGGCGAGGCAGTTCATCGGCGCGCTCCATTTCTGGGCGTTCGCCGAGCACTCGGGCATGAACACGTACATGCCGATGCCGCGCCAGACGTACCTGCGGGGCGTCGTGAAGAACATCATGGAGGGCATCAGCGCTGGCTGAGCGTGGCGCGGCGGCGTGTCTCACGCGGCCGCGTTTGCAGTTCTTCATTTGCGCTATTAATGAGCGGGCACTTTTTTTAGGTGTGCCCGCATCTAGATGTGAGGCGCGTGCGAGACGCGTAGGACGAGGAAGGTGGACGAGATGTGTGATGATGTGTGGGTGCGTCGGGGCGGGACGCGCAGAGGCGCGGTGGCGCTCGCGGCGCTGACCGTGTTGGCGTCGGGTTGTTTCGGGAACCGGCCGATCCCGGAGGTCGCCGACGTCGTGGAGACGCCGGAGGGTTGGGACGCCGCGGCGAGCTTCGAGGTCACGGGCCCCGAGCTCGAGAGCTGGTGCAGTGACTTCGGGGACCCGGGGCTCGACCGCGCGGTCGAGGTGGCCTTCGAGGACAACCTGAACTTGAGGTCGGCGTGGGCGAGGCTGGAGCAGTCGGAGGCGGTGCGCCGCCAGACGGACGCGAACGCGTGGCCGACGGTGGACCTGAGCGGCCAGGCCGCGGAGAGCCAGCAGTCGCTGCGCGGTACGGCGTTCGGCGGCGCGGGGGGGGCGAACATCCCGAGCACGGTCAACGTCACGCAGTACAGCATGACGGTGGGCGCGGGCTACGAGGTCGATCTGTGGGGTCGGCTCGCCGCGCAGCGTGAGGCGGCCTCGTACAACACGCAGGCGGCGAGGGCGGACGTGGAGACGATCGCGCTGTCGCTGACCTCGCAGGTGGCCGAGGCGTGGTTCAACGTGGTGGCGCAGCGCCAGAAGTCGAAGCTGCTCGACGAGCAGATGGAGCTGGCGGAGCGTTACCTGGAGCTGCTCGAGATGAGGTTGGCGCAGGGGACGGCGGGCGCGCTCGACGTGAACCAGCAGATCCAGCAGATCGAGCAGCTCCGCGGGCAGCAGGCGGTGTTCGCGTCGGCGGAGCGGCGGGCGCAGATTCAGCTCGCGACGCTGCTCGGGAGGGCGCCGAGCGCCGAGCTCGCGAAGACGGCGGACGAGCTCCCCGATGTCGGCGCGATCCCGTCGGCGGGGGTGCCGGCGGACCTGCTCGAGCGGAGGCCGGACCTGAGGGCGGCGTACCTGCGGTTGCAGGCGTCGAACCGGAGCATCGCCGAGGCGGTGCGCGCGCAGCTCCCGACGGTGAGGCTGTCTCTGAGCGCGTTCCTCCAGTCGGACGCGCTCGACACGCTGTTCGAGACGATCCTCTACAGCATCGGCGGGAGCTTCTCGCAGCCTGTGATCGACGGAGGGCGCCGAGGCGCCGAGGTCGACCGCGCCGAGGCCGCGCAGCTCGAGGCGTTCTACACGTACAGCAACACGTTCGTGACGGCGATGGGTGAGGTGGAGTCGGCGATGGTGGCGGAGAGCTTCCAGGGGAGCTTCATCGGCCAGCTCGAGCTCCAGCGTGACCGCGCGCAGGTCTCACTGGACCTGTCGCGAGAGCGCTACGTCAACGGCTCGGGAGACTTCCTCCGTGTGCTGACGTCGCTCCAGTCGCTCCAGGCGCTCGAGCAGAGCCTGATCGACTCGCGTCGTCAGCAGCTCACCAACCGGATCACGTTGTGCCGCGCGCTGGGGGGCTCCTGGACGAAGGGGCTCGAGGCGCCCGCGGACCTCAAAGACTTCAAGAAGAACACGGAACGTAAGGACGAGGAGGCGGCTCAATGAACTCAGCGCTGAGGATGATGGTCAAGGTCTTGTTGCCGCTCATAGTGATCGGTGTGTCGGTCGGCGCGGCCGGTTTTCTGATCAAGAACAGGCCGACGCAGGAGAAGAAGCAGGTCGAGCGGGTCTCGCCGCTGGTGAAGGTGGTCGCGCTCCAGAAGAGCACGCACCGCCTGGACGTCCGCGCGCAGGGCACGGTCGAGGCGGCGCGTACCGTGACGGTGACGCCGCAGGTCGGCGGCCGGATCACGTCGGTGTCCGACATGCTCGTGACCGGCGGGCGGATCGCCGAGGGCGACACGCTCTTCCGGATCGACTCGCGCGACTACAAGATCACGCTCAAGGAGCGCGAGGCGGCGATCAAGGACGCCGAGGCGAGGCTGCGCCAGGAGAGGGGGCAGCAGGCGGTGGCCAAGCGTGAGTGGGAGCTCTTCAAGAAGGACGGGATGAAGATGGACGCGTCGCTGGCGCTGCGCGAGCCCCAGCTCGCGATCGCGGAGCTGTCGCTGGAGACGGCCAAGATCCGTAAGGAGAGCGCGAGGTTGAACATCTCGCGAACGGCCGTCAAGGCGCCCTTCAACGCGATCGTGAGGTCGGAGAACGCAGAGCCGGGCCAGGTCGTGGGGACGCAGTCTACGGTGGCCACGCTCATCGGGACGGACACGTTCTGGGTGCGCGCGGCGGTGCCGATCGACTCGCTCGCCAAGATCGCGATCCCGAACTACAACGCCGCCGACGGCGAGGGGAGCGTGGTCACGATCGAGCAGGACCTGGGCGGGGGGGCGCTGGTGCGGCGCGAGGGCCGTGTGATCCGGCTGCTCGGGTCGCTCGACCCGGTGGGTCGGCTCGCGCAGGTGCTCGTGGCTGTCCAGGACCCGCTGTCTCCCGACTCGATCCTGAAGGATTCGACGGGCAACGCGCCGTTGCTCATCGACGCGTACGTGTCGGTGGTCTTCGGCGGCTCGAGCTCGAGCGCGTACGTCGAGGTGCCGCGCGAGGCGCTGCGTGATGGCGACAGCGTGTGGGTCCTCAACTCCAAGAACGAACTCGAGATCCGTGACCTCGCGGTCACCTGGAGGCGGCCCGGGTCGGTGCTCGCCTCGGGCGGCGTGGTCGACGGTGAGCGCGTGATCGTGTCCAAGATCGGCGCTCCGGTCGAGGGGATGAAGCTGCGCACGGCCGAGGTGGCCGAGGGAGGTGCGAAGTGAGCGACGTGAACCCGAGCCGTCGGCGCGAGCCTGCCTTCTATGAGGGCCCGCTCGCGTGGATGACGCAGAACTCGGTCGCCTCGAACCTCTTGATGTTCATCATGCTGATCGGCGGGGCGCTCATGCTCGGTCGGCTCAAGCAGGAGGTCTTCCCCGAGATCGAGCTCGACTCGATCAGCGTGACGGCGGTCTACCCGGGGGCCTCGCCCTCGGAGGTCGAGCAGGGCGTGATCCTGGCGGTCGAGGAGGCCGTGCGCGGCGTCGACGGCGTCAAGGAGGTCGTGTCCGCGGCGAACGAGGGCAGCGCCTCGGTGACCGCGGAGCTGCTCCTGAGCGCGGACAAGGACGACGCGCTCGCTGACATCAAGAGCGCGGTCGACCGCATCACCTCGTTCCCGGTCGACGTCGAGCGCCCCAACGTGGCGCTCATCTCGGCCCGGCGTGAGGTCGTCTCGTTGATCCTCTCGGGCGACACCGACGAGAAGACGCTCAAGGCGCTGGCCGAGCAGACGAGGGAGGAGCTGCTGGCCGACCCGGGCGTGACCGTCGTCGAGATCGACGGCGTGCGCGCGCCCGAGATCAGCATCGAGATCCCGCAAGAGAACCTGCGGCGCTACAACCTCACGCTCCAGCAGGTCGCCGCGGCCGTGGGCGCGGCGAGCGTGGAGCTGCCGGGCGGCGGCGTGGACACCGAGAAGGGCGAGGTGCTGCTGCGCGTGAGCGAGCGGCGAGAGACGGCGGAGGGCTTCAGCCGGATCGTCGTGATCAGCCGTCCGGACGGAACCGAGATCACCGTGGGTGACCTCGGGGATGTGACCGACGGCTTCGCCGAGACCGACACCGCGGCGTACTTCAACGGCAAGCGGGCCGTGCGCGTGACGGTGTACCGTGTGGGCGAGCAGACGCCCATCGAGGTCGCGGGCGTGGTCAAGGAGTACGTGGAGTCGGTCGAGGGGCAGCTGCCGCCGGGCATCGTGGCCACGGTCTGGGACGACAAGTCCGAGATCTACGCCGACCGCATCTCGCTGCTGCTGCGCAACGCGTTCTCGGGGCTCATCCTCGTGCTGTTGTTGTTGGGGCTGTTCCTCGAGATCAAGCTGGCGTTCTGGGTGACGCTGGGCATCCCGATCTCGTTCATGGGCGCGATCCTGTTGATGCCCGCGATCGACGTGTCGCTGAACATGATCTCACTGTTCGCGTTCATCCTGACGCTGGGCATCGTGGTCGACGACGCGATCGTGGTGGGCGAGGCGATCTACAAGCAACGCCAGGACGGCCACGGGCCGCTGGAGGCGGCGATCATGGGCGTGCGCGAGGTCGCGCAGCCGGTGGTGTTCTCGGTGCTCACGACCGTGGTGGCGTTCTCGCCGCTGCTCTTCGTGCCGGGCGTCTCGGGCAAGTTCTTCAGGAACATCCCGATGATCGTCATACCTATCCTGTTGATTTCGTTGGTGGAGTCGCTGCTCGTGCTGCCGGCGCACCTGTCGCATGGCAAGCCCCCGAGCCAGCGGGGCTTCTTCGGCGCGATCAACCGCGGCCAGAAGTGGATCGCGGACAAGCTCGAGGTGTTCGTCGAGCGCGTGTACACGCCGATCATCCGCGCGGCGCTGCGCCAGCGTTACCTGACGCTGGCGTTCGCGGTGTCGACGTTGATCGTGACGGTCGGTCTCATCGGAGGCGGTCAGGTCAAGACGGCGTTCTTCCCCAAGGTCGAGGGCGACACGATCAAGGTCTCCCTGGAGCTGCCGTACGGCTCGCCGGTGGAGAACACCGAGCGGATCGCCGAGATCCTCCAGCGGGAGGCGATGGCCACGATGGAGGCGAACGGCGGGAGCAGCATCTCGCGCGGTCTCTACCTGTTGGTGGGGAGCGGCGGCGGCGGCGGCGGCCCTGTGAGCAGCGGCCCGTCGGCGGGCAGCCACAAGGCGCAGGTCTCGATCTTCCTGGTGCCCGCCGACGAGCGCGGCGTCACGACGGCCGAGTTCACCGCTCAGTGGAGGGCGCGCGTGGGCGAGCTCGCGGGCGTGGAGACGCTGCGCTTCTCCTACGACATCGGCCCCGGCGGTGGGCAGGCGCCCATCGAGGTGAGGCTGAGCCACCCCGACCTCGAGGTCCTCGAGTCGGCCTCCGGCCGGCTCGCCGACGAGCTCGCCGAGCTCAGCGGCGTGTTCGACATCGACGACGGGTTCACCGAGGGCAAGGAGCAGCTCGACCTCGTGCTCAAGTCGGGCGCGCGGAGCCTCGGCTTGAGCCAGCGCGAGCTGGCGAACCAGGTG
>CAJXPN010000132.1 GCA_913058025.1 uncultured Myxococcales bacterium
CGAGATTTCTGCCTGTCTCGTGGGCTCGGAGATGTGTATAAGAGACAGGGGTGGCGGCGAAGCTGGGCGTGAAGGGGCTGGTGTGCCTGGGGTATCCGTTCCACCCGCCGGGCAAGCCCGAGCGGTTGCGCACGGCGCACCTGGCCGAGCTCGACGTGCCGGCGCTCATCCTCCAGGGGGAGCGGGACCCGTTCGGCAAGCCAGACGAGGTTGAGGGTTACGTACTCTCCGAGGCGATCGAGGTCGCGTGGATAGGAGACGGCGACCACTCGCTCAAACCGCGCAAGCGCTCGGACTATACGCTCGAGGGGAACATGGAGGACGCGGTGGGGCGCATCTGGGCGTTCATGGGCGCTGGCTGAGGTCGCGCGTCGAGAAATAGGACGCAACGGCGAGGCGGAGCCTGCCGAGAACCTCTCTGCACGAGCACAGGTGGCTTCGTTCCTGCGCGATGGTCGCGCGAGGCGCTGCCTGGATCCAGAGAGGTACGCATGAACATGAGAGAGGGTCGCTTCATCGGATACATCATCGCGCTCGCGCTGGGCTCGGTGCTCGTCTTCGGGACGTTCCGGTTCCTGGGTTACGGCATCGGGGTCTCGGAGACGACCGAGCTCGACTGGAGCACGTGTAGGGTCGAGGCGATCATGAACCCGCGCAACGGCCCGCTCCACGACATCCGGTGCGACGAGGCGACCATCCTGTTCGAGAGCATGCCGGGCGTGGGCGGGTCCCAGGGCGCGACGGGCTCGATCCGCCAGGTCCAGGCGCACATGCACGAGGAGAAGACGCGGGGCGCGCTCAGCAAGTCCTTCTTTCTCTCGGGCTGGAAGCGCGCGAACGAGGACATCCAGGCGTCGAGCCAGGGCCACCTCGTGAACGGGTTCGTCACCGACAAGCTCACGCTCATCGACATCACCAAGGATGAGGACGAGGAGGGGTTCGTCCACGGCAAGGGGCTGATGTCGGTGATCCTCAACGGGGACAGGGCCTACGTGGCGCTGTGCGTGTCGCGCACGAAGACGCGCGAGCTGTGTGAGGGCGCGATCGTGGATCTGTTCGAGGCGCGAGACATACCGATCCTGGACGCGCTCGAGCAGTTCCCCGAGGGGGTCGTGGCGACACTGGACGAGCCGCGTGAAGACAAGGAGGGGGCGGCCGCCGAGGTCGAGCAGGTCGAGCAGGTCGAGGCGGAGGAGCCCGAGCCCATCAAGGAGCTGACGGCTGCCGAACGCGCCGAGGCGTTCAAGAGAGGCGGAGAGCTCTACCTGACGCAGTGCGCGAGTTGTCACAACGTGGGGATGACGCGCGCGCCGTCAGCCCCCAAGATGGGCAGCCCGTTCTGGGGCAACGCGCTGAGCAAGGGCACGGGTGAGCTGATCTCGGCGGCCAAGTCGAAGTGCAAGGACGAGCGAGACGGCGATGAGTTCTCTCACATGATCACGGACCGGGAGATGGCGATGGCGCTCCAGCACGTGCTCATCACGTCGAGCTCGCGCTGAAGCGTCGCGTCGAACTGATCGGTCAAACCGCTTGCGCGGTGGGCGCGCGCGCCCCACTCTTCTCGGGATCGAGACTCCGAGGAGGCGCGAGCAGACATGGCACGGCACAAGAAGAAGATCATGGTGGCGACGCGGGCGCTCGAGCGCGCGGGGTCGTATACGGACTGGCTCGAGGCGGCCGCGGAGCTCGACCGGCTCGAGGAGTCGGACGCTTGGCGCGAGGACCCGCGCTCGCCACATTACGACCACGAGCTGATCTCGGACCACCTGACGCGGATGCGCGCGTGTCGTGAGGCGCGCGACGCGCTGGGGCTGAGGCGCTTGCTGGAGGAGAGCCTGCACCGGAACCTCGGGGACCTGTCGAACCAGGCGCTCTACGAGTACTCGTACATGGGGACGAAGAGGCTCATCGAGGACTACCTCGACGAGATCGAGCGCTCGTTCTGTTGGCTGAGGGACACGCCGCTGCCGGGGTTCTCGACGGAGCGAAAGCTAGAGGTCGTGAAGGGGGCGCTGCACCTGTTCGGCAGGTCGGCGCTCACGTTGAGCGGAGGCGGCGCGCTGGGGCTGTTCCACCTGGGTGTGGTCAAGGCGATGTGGGAGCGCGGGACGCTGCCCGAGATCATCTCGGGGGCGTCGATGGGCGCGATCGTGGCGGGCGGGGTGTGCGCGCGCGACGACGTCGCGCTGGCGCAGATGTGGGAGTCGGTGGACACGATCCACCGCACGGCCACGCGCATCCAGTCGCCGATGAGGTGGGGCGAGAGCGGGTCGATCCTGGCGCCCGAGCAGCTCCGAGAGCACGTCGAGGCGAACCTGGGCGAGTACACCTTCGCGGAGGCGAGGGCGCGCTCGGGGCGTGTGCTGAACATCCCCGTGTCGCCTGTCAGGAGGCGACAGAAGCCAAGGCTTCTCAATTGCTTGACTAGCCCTGACGTGCTCATCACGGACGCGGCGATCGCGTCGTGTTCGCTGCCGGCGTTGTTCCCGCCAGGGAAGCTCAGGCGGCGCGTGGAGGGCGGCGGGCTCGAGCCCTACATCGACGGCGAGGTGTGGGTGGACGGGTCGATCTACAGCGACGTGCCGGCGCAGCGGCTGGGGCGGCTGTTGAATGTGAACCACTTCATCGTGAGCCAGGCGAACCCGCACGTCATCCCGCTGAGCGCGATCGAGCGGCGGCGCGGGGCGGTGTCGACGGCGGCGGACTTCCTGGCGGGGGGCGCGCGCGCGCAGGCGCGCCACGCGCTGAACACGGCGCGCCGCAGGCTGGGTGATTCTCAGTGGCGCACGCCGCTGGAGTTCGCGCACGCGATGGCGCACCAGGACTACACGGGGAACATCAACATCTACCCGCGGTTCAAGGCGCGCGACCTGACGAAGTTGATGAAGAACCCGACGCTCGACGAGCTCCAGGGGTTCATCCGCGCGGGCGAGCGGGCGACGTGGCCGAGGCTGGCGATGATCCGCGATCAGACGCGGATCAGCCGGGTGATGGTGGCGTGCGTGCGGGAGCTCGAGCGGAGGCAGGCGGGCGTCAGGCGGTCGGAGGGGCCGCTGGCGTAGGAGGTCACAGCGAGCGGGCGTGCCGCAGCGACAGGCCCCAGCCCTGTCCGGTGCCGCAGCCCATTGACTGCCACGCGCCGTCGACGCGGATGTTCAGGCCCTGGTGCAACTCGATGTCGGCCTCGGCCATGGTGACGCGCGCGACGCCGTCGGCGTCCTCCTGGGTCCAGAGCCGCGTCCTGCTGTGGACAGGGTCGGAGGGGTCGACGCCGAGGCAGGTCATGAACTCGTCCGAGCGGTTCGGGGCGGGGACACACTCAGGGTGCGACCGAGTCAGCGCCCCGAGCGCCTGGAGCGTCGCGACGCCGCGGCGAGCGCGCTCCCTGGCGACGCGGTCGATGTTCTCGACGGCGCAGCGGGCGATGCACGCGGGCGCGTCCGCGTACGTCGACCGACACGACGCGACGACCTCGTGGTCGACCGAGCCCTCAGCCTTCGGGAGCGTCTGGACGGTGGGCTCACAGGACCCGGTGGCCCACGAGACCTCGTAGGCAAGCTTCATCGACTCCTTGATCAGGTCGTCGACCGTGCGCATGTCGACCTGCGAGACGCCCCTGGGGTCACACCTGTAGGAACGCTGGCGCTCGAGCGCTCGGCCCGACGGATCGTCCTCGGGGGTGGGGGCCGGCGTCGAGCACGCTGCGCAGGTGAGCGCCGCGCACGCGAGGAGTGAGGCGTAGTGGAGGCGCATGGTTCGAGATCCGTGGTGTTCGGAGGTCAGAGATGTGGGTGACTGCGTGTCATTGAACGGGCGCGGGCGCCGTGTATTCAACCGCACTGGAGGGCGGGCGTCGAGGGCTCGTTCCTGGTAGAATGACGCCCACCAAACAACG
Source organism: uncultured Myxococcales bacterium (assembly GCA_913058025.1). GTDB lineage: Bacteria > Myxococcota_A > Bradymonadia > Bradymonadales > Bradymonadaceae > CAJXPN01. The sequence continues at coordinate 3,896 of CAJXPN010000132.1, forward strand.
ACCATGATCACTTTAAAAACAAGGACTTATACAAGCATGACCACGCTCGACCACGGCGCGCCTTACATCCTCACGCGGCCCTCCATTCTGACCCCCGAGGAGTGCGCCGAGATGCGTCGGAAGATCGACGCCTCGGCGCTCTCGATGGCGACGGTGAACACGCCTCGCGGGCCGCAGCTCCACGCGGCCATCCGTAACAACGAGAGGTTCATGGAGGACGACCACGCGCTCGCGGCGACCTTGTTGGAGCGCGTGCGCGAGCACGCGCCGCCCGAGGTGTTGGGGATGAGGTTGTGCGGGGTGAACGAGCGGATGCGCTACTTCCGCTACAAGCCGGGGACGTGGTTCAAGCCGCACTCGGACGGCACGTTCGAGCGCGACGAGACCGAGCGCAGCCTGTACACGCTCATCGTCTACCTGAACGACGACTTCGACGGGGGCCGGACGATCTTCGCGGTGACGCCGGAGGTCGCCGTGACGCCCCGTGAGGGCACCGCGCTGCTCTTCCAGCACCCTATCGTTCATGAGGGCGAGGAGGTGTCGGCGGGGACGAAGTACGCGCTCAGGACGGAGCTGATGTACGCGCGGGTGGGTTGAGGCCTCGGGGCCTGGTGTAGGCGCATGGTTCGAGACCGGGCGCGGCGCGGTGTCATCGATCGATGGAGTCGAGGTGCTTGAAGACGCACCTCTCGTAGGACCCGTTGTCGAAGCGTAGGCCCGAGAACTTGTCCGAGGACCGGTACGCGTCCTCAGCGCACTGTTGGTGGCGCTTCTCGAGCGCGGCTTCGCACGTGAGCAGCCCGCGATCCTCGAGGCACGCGTCGAGCGCGCGCGCTCGGCCCTCCTCGAAGCGCGTGTCGCGCACGTGGTCGGCGTAGAGCATGTACGCGCCTATGAGCGCGCACACGATGAGGCCAGGGACGAAGAACATGACGGATTCGAGCCACCTCTCAAAGAACGTGCTCTCCATGACGCGTGACTCCTCTCGAGGCCGCAGGCTCGCTGCTCGCGAGCCTGCCCGGTGTGTGTGGTTGGACATACACACCTTCGAGGAACTCGAGTCTTGGGACAAACCCGAATACCCAATGGTTTCATTGAATTGAACCGAACCGAGTCGCAGGCTGCGTCTGGAAACTCAGGCGTCGCAGGCTGCGTCTGGAAACTCAGGCGCAGCCTAGATCAGGTCCGCGGCGCTCGGGTGCGCGGCGTTCACACGCGCGGCGAGCTTGGGGTCGTCGCGCAGCATCTGGAAGTCTGCGAAGTCGAACCCGGGGGCGACGGTGCAGCCGCAGAGGCTGTAGGAGCCGCGTGAGCGGGCGGCCTGCCACCAGCCCGCAGGGACGGTGGTGCACCGCTCGAGGCCGGTCGAGGCGGGGCCGATGCGGACCTTCACGTGGCGCTTGAGGTCGGGGCTGATGAGCGAGAGCGTGAGCGCGGCGCCATCGTAGTGGTGCCAGAGCTCGTCGGAGGAGACCCGGTGGAACCTGCTCTGCTCGCCGTCACGCAGCAGGTAGTAGATGTGGGTCATGGCGGGGCGCTGGCCGCGGTCGTCGGTGGGGATGACGGAGGCGTCGGTGCGCAGGATCTCGACGTAGTGACCACCCTCGGGATGGGGTGAGAGGCCGAGCGAGCTTATGAGCTCACGCGACCAGGAGTCTCCGGTCTCATCGGAGTCGGGCGCCCCGCCCGAGGGTGTGTCGTCACTCTGCACCGCTGGCCTCTTTGTTGATGTAGATCTGGCTGCCTGCGTCCTTGAACTTGCCGGACATCTCGTCCATGCCCGCGGCGAGCGCGAGCTTCTCGTCGACGCCGAGCTTGGCGGCGTACTCGCGCACGTCCTGGGTGATCTTCATGGAGCAGAACTTGGGGCCACACATCGAGCAGAAGTGGGCGACCTTGGCGCCCTTGGCCGGCAGCGTCTCGTCGTGGTAGCTGCGCGCGGTGACGGGGTCGAGGGCGAGGTTGAACTGGTCGTCCCAGCGGAAGTCGAAGCGGGCGCGGCTGAGCGCGTCGTCCCACTCCTGGGCGCCGGCGAGGCCCTTGGCGAGGTCGGCGGCGTGGGCGGCGATGCGGTAGGCGATGAGGCCCTGCTTGACGTCCTCGCGGTTGGGGAGCCCGAGGTGCTCCTTGGGGGTGACGTAGCAGAGCATGGCGGTGCCGTACCAACCGATCATCGCGGCGCCGATGGCGCTGGTGATGTGGTCGTAGCCGGGGGCGATGTCGGTGGTCAACGGCCCGAGCGTGTAGAACGGCGCCTCGCCGCACCACTCGAGCTGCTTGTCCATGTTCTCCTTGATGAGGTGCATGGGGACGTGGCCGGGGCCCTCGTTCATGACCTGGACGCCGTGCGCCCAGGCGACGCGGTTGAGCTCGCCCTGGACCTTGAGCTCGGCGAACTGCGCCTCGTCGTTGGCGTCGGCGATGCAGCCGGGGCGCAGGCCGTCGCCCAGTGAGAACGCGACGTCGTAGCGCGCCATGATCTCGCAGAGCTCGTCGAAGTGGGTGTAGAGGAAGTTCTCTTCGTGGTGCGCGATGCACCACTTGGCCATGATCGAGCCGCCGCGCGAGACGATGCCGGTGACGCGATCGGCGGTCAGGTGGATGAACCTGAGGAGGACGCCGGCGTGGACGGTGAAGTAGTCGACGCCCTGCTCTGCCTGCTCGATGATGGTGTCGCGGTAGACCTCCCATGTGAGGTCCTCGGCGACGCCGTTAACCTTCTCGAGGGCCTGGTAGAGCGGCACGGTGCCGATGGGGACGGGCGAGTTGCGGATGATCCACTCGCGCGTGGCGTGGATGTCGTCGCCGGTGCTCAGGTCCATGACGGTGTCGGCGCCCCAGAGCGCGGACCAGCGGAGCTTGTCGACCTCCTCCTCGATGGAGGAGGTGACGGCGCTGTTGCCGATGTTGGCGTTGATCTTCACCTTGAAGTTACGGCCGATGATCATCGGCTCGGACTCGGGGTGGTTGATGTTGTTGGGGAGGATGGCGCGGCCCAGCGCGATCTCGGAGCGCACGAACTCGGGCTCGACGCCCTCGCGCGCGGCCACGAAGTGCATCTCGGGCGTGATGACGCCGTCGCAGGCGTAGGCGAACTGGGTGACCGTGCCGGTGCCCTCGCGGGCCTTGCGGCGCAGCCCGGCGGGGATCTCTCGGATGCCGTCGACGGGGTAGGAGCGTTCGCGCTTCACGATGTCCCCGCGCGCGTCGATCCACTCGGCGCGCAGCTCCGGGAGGCCCTCGCGCGGATCGAACCCCTGAGGACCGCTCGTGTCGTAGACGTGGAGCGGGGCCTCGGTCGAGATCGCGATCCTGCGGAACGGGACCTTGATAGAGGGGAGCGAGGGGCAGTCGAGGTGAACCTTCGTGGAGCCGGTGAAGCACTGCTCGAAGGCGTCGGCGGGGATGGGCTCGTAGGGGGTCGTCTTGTTGGCCACGGTCGTAGCTCCTCTGTCTATGCGTTTCAACGCGCTCGCGCGCGTATGATCGTCACGGGGAGCCGCAAAATGGCACAGAGGGTGCGCGCGTTGCAACGCGCGACGCGGCCGCGCTCACCCCCCGAGCGAGGGTGAGTACGCGCTCCCGGGGGTCCCACCGAGCGCGAGCACGACCGCGCCGGACTCCCCCGTGACGAGCTTGCGGCGCGCGTCGGCGGGCACGCGCGCCATCGCGCCGGCGCCGAGCTCGTGCGAGGCGCCGCCGGCCTCGAGCGTGAGCGCGCCCTCGAGCACGACGTAGACCTCCTCCTGCCCGTCCGCGGCGTGGTCGTGCTCGGGGTAGTTCTCGCAGTGGGGGTCGAGCTCGATGACGTTCATGCCCCAGGCCGACACGCCCATCGCCTCGCGCACCGACCGGAAGCGGACGCCCTCGATGGCGCCGGGTCCCTCGTATGCCTGGATGTCCTCGATCTTCTTCACCATGATGTCGCTCATGTTCTCACTCCTCGTGGGTGGTTGGGTGTGGAGAGAGGTTAGTGATGGGTGAAGGGACGCGTCTTGAAGAAACGCGACCGACGGGCCATGGCCGCGCGCGCGGGCTCGTGTCGAGCCGGCGCAGCGGCGCGCGCGTCGCGGCGAGGTCGTACGAGGTCCCCGAGGACCTGCGCGACCTGGTCGCGTCGATCTGGGTGGGGAGCTGGGAGCTGAGCGGTCAGGAGCCCCACGAGACGCGCCTGCTGGGCGACCCGTGCGTCCACCTGGTGTTCGAGGAGTCGGTCGCCGCGCGCGAGGCGCGCGTCGTCGGGGTGTGGACGACGCTGTGGCGTCGTAAGCTCGAGGGTCGTGGGAGGGTCTTCGGCTGTCTCTTATACACATCTGACGCTGCCGACGATCTACTCTGTGTAGA
>CAJXPN010000133.1 GCA_913058025.1 uncultured Myxococcales bacterium
GAGCAGGAGCCCTTGAAGTCGTTGGTCTCGTTGAGGCCAGCCTTGACGGTGCAGGCGAGCTCGCCGCCGGTGCCGCAGGAGCCGGCCTCGTCGGGGTCGCAAGGGATCTCGCACCACTCGTCGGCGTTGCAGAACGAGTTCAGCTGCGTGTTCGGGTCCGCCGTGAGCGTGTACGCCGGGCAGTCCTCGTTGGTCTCGCACGCCGGCATACATCTGCCCGCTGAGTCGCCGCTCGCGAAGAATCCGAGGATCTCACACGCGTAGCCGTCGCGGCAGTCGGCGTTGGCCGAGCACAGGTCGTAGCAGATCGAGGTCACGCCGTTCTGCGCCTGCTCGTTGATGCACATCCCGTCGGTGCCACAGCCCGTCGTCCCGCTCACCGCGATCGCGCCGGCCTGGGTGCTGCCCGCGTCGCAAAAACCCGAGATGCAGTAGCCGCCCACGTAGCCAGTCGCCTCGCCCGTGTCAGCGTCGTTCTCCAGGACGCAGATCGCGTCGAGTTCTCCGCCCTCACAGTCCTCGTCCTCCTCGCACGACGCGCCGATCGTCAGCTCGACGCAGTCGCACTTCTCACCGAACCCGAAGCTGCCGCAGTATACGCCCGTGAGCGCGGTCGAGGAGCCACACGTCTCATAAGCGAACTGGTCGACCTGGGCGGCGAACTGCGGGTCGGACAGGTAGTCCTGAGTGCAAGGGTTGATGACCGAGCCATCCTCGGCCGTGCCACCGTTCAGGCACGCATCATATTGCGCATCGAGAAGCTCCACGTCCGCCTCGGTCAACCCCTCGCACGTACCCTTCACGCACGCACCGAACAGGTTCTCGCAGTACGACACGCACCCGGAAGGCGGCGGCGGACACCCACCGGATACGCAGACACCCTCTGCACAGACTTCGCAACCCCCACAGTCGTCATCGGTCGCGCAACTGTAGTCGACGACGCACGAGCCGCCGACGCACACGTCGCCATCGTCGCAGTCCTCGTCCTCCACACACTCGGGCGGCGCGGCCCCGCACTCGCCCTGGTCTCCGCAGACCTCACCAGCGACGCAGTCCTCGTCCGTCACACACTCAGGCTCGCCGTAGTTAGCAGGGACGCAGATCGAGATCTGACCGCCGTTGAACTGCTTGCACTCCTCGCCCGTGTCGCACTCGCTCTGGGCCGCGCACTCGGCGTAGCACCCGAGCTCAAAGCCCGGGGGCTGCGTACGTACCTCGCCACCGTCACAGCTCGCGCAGGAGCCTGTGTCGCTGCACCCACCCGTGGGGCCACACGCTGTCAACACGGCGGGCACGATCGCCAAGCAACACACCGCCGCGACCTTCCACCCCAACGCCACCCTCTTCCTCACACCAGACATCTCGACCTCACCCTGTTCGCAAAGACGCTGCCGCTGCGCGCGACGCCCCCTGCCTCCAAATCACACAGACGCAGACTCCGCTCACTCGCCCGCGATGGAGCAGGAGCCCTTGAAGTCGTTGGTCTCGTTGAGGCCAGCCTTGACGGTGCAGGCGAGCTCGCCGCCGGTGCCGCAGGAGCCGGCCTCGTCGGGGTCGCAAGGGATCTCGCACCACTCGTCGGCGTTGCAGAACGAGTTCAGCTGCGTGTTCGGGTCCGCCGTGAGCGTGTACGCCGGGCAGTCCTCGTTGGTCTCGCACGCCGGCGTGCACTTGCCCATCGCGTCGCCGCTCATGAAGAATCCGAGGACCTCACACGCGTAGCCGTCGCGGCAGTCGGCGTTGACCGAGCAGAGGTCGTAGCAGATCGAGCTCACGCCGTTCTGCGTGTTCTCGTTGATGCACATCCCGTCTTCGCCACAGCCCGTGGTTTCGCCCACCGCGATCGCGCCTGCCTGGGTGCTGCCCGCGTCGCAAGGACCCGAGACGCAGTAACTGGTGTCCTCGCCAGTGTCGGGGTCGATCGCGGGGATGCAGATCGCGTTGAGCGTGCCGCCTTCGCAGTCGCATTCGGGTGATTCTTCAATGATACACCCGACGCAGTCACACTTCTCGCCGAAACCGAAGCTGCCACAGTACACGCCCTCGAGCGCGGTCGAGGAGCCACACGCCTCGGCGGCGAACTGGTCGACCTGGGCGGCGAACTGCGGGTCTGCCAAGTAGTCCTGGGCGCAAGGGTTGATGACCGAGCCGTCCTGGGCCGTCCCACCGTTGAGACACAGGGCGTACTGCTCATCCAGGTTCGCGGTGTCCGCCTCGTTCAGCCCCTCACATGTGTTCTTCACGCACGATCCGTAAAGGTTCTCGCAGTACGACGCGCACAACGCGACCTCATCGACCTCTTCAAAGAAGCACCCACCGTCGACGCACACCTCGGCGTCTGCGCAGTCGCCGTCGACCTCACACGGAGGGATACAGTTGCTCGTGTCGTCGCACGTATCTGGCGTCCGAGGTACGCAAGCGCTCGCGTCACAGACCTCACCGTCTCCGCAATCCTCGTCCGCATCGCACTCGACCGTCGCGCAGTTGCTCGTGTCATCGCAGGTGTCCCCGCCGACGTCCGCTGGACACTCCTCACCCTCGCCACATCGACCATCACCACCAGGCGCCACAGGCAAGCACGCGCTCGCGCACAACAGCAGCCACGACGTCATGACGAACACAGACACCTTCATCGCTCACCCCAAACACAGCATGGACTCCTCAACGTCTTGGAACGTCTCATGAATCGCCCACGCGTTTCAACCCGCTTGCGCTCGACGGCGCTCCAAGGCGCGCGCCACGACGACGAAGGCCCATCACCTCACGGTGATGGGCCTTCGAGCGCGAGAGCCGGACTCGGCCGAGTCCGGTCGGGTTTCAGGGAGCCACCGAGCAGGAGCCGGTGAATCCGTTGGCCGTGTTGAAGTTCGGGCGCGACGAGCAGGTCAGGTCACCGCTGGCGCCACACGAGTTGGCCTCGTTGGGGTCGCAGGGGGTCTCACACCACCTGTCGGCGTTGCAGAACGAGTTCAACTCGCCGCCGCCGTTGTTGAGCGTGTAGATCGGGCAGTCGTCGTTGCTGTTGCAAGACGGCTCGCACTTGCCTGCAGGCGTTCCGTCCGCGAAGAAGCCGAGGACCTCGCAGGAGTACCCCGAGCGGCACTCCGAGTTCCGCCCACACAGGTCGTAGCAGATCGAGCTCACGCCGCTCTGCGTGTTCACGTTGATGCAAATGCCAGCGTCTCCACAACCCGTCGTCGCCCCCACGGCGATCGCTCCAGCGTCCTGGCTGCCGGCGTCGCAAGGACCCGAGATGCAGTACCCTCCCCCGTAACCCGTGTTCTGACCCGTGTCCTGGTCGATCTCGCTGATGCAGACACCGTTGAGCGCCCCTCCCTCGCAATCGTCATCGTCGTTGCACGTGTCGCCGATGTTGGGCTCGACGCAGTCGCACTTGTCGCCCAGGCCAAAGTTGAAGCAGTAGATGTCCTCGAGCACTTCGGACTGGCCGCACGTCTCGGCGGCGAACTGGTCGACCTGAGCCGCGAACTGGGAGTCCGATGCGTAGTCCTGGGCGCACGGGTTGGCGCGGGACCCGTCCGGGGCGGTGCCGCCGTTGAGGCACCGGTCGAAGTCCGAGTCCAGGTTCGTCCTGTCCATCGCGGTCAACCCTCCGCACGTGTTCTTGGGGCACGACCCGAAGATGTTCTGGCAGTACGACACGCACGTCTGCTGGACTGGGTCGACCGGGACGATGCACTCGTTGTTCTGGCAGACCTCACCGTTGCCCGTGCAGTCACGGTCCGCGACGCACTCGATGTTGGGGTCACGCACGCACTCGCCGTCCTGGCAGATCTCGATGGCGTCACAGTCCGAGTTGAAGATGCACTCGCTCTGGACATCGGGGATACACGCCCCGTCACGGCAGATCTCGCGGGCCTGGCACTGGCCGTCGTTGGTGCAGCCTGGGACGACGTCCTCGACGCACTGGCCTGCCTCACACGTGAAGCCTGCGTCGCACTGGACGCCCGCGCACGGATCTGGCGCAGCCACGCACTCGCCGTCACGGCAGACCTCGTCGGTCATGCACTGGGAGTCTTCGGTGCACCCTGGAACGACGTCCTCGATGCACTGACCTGCCTCACACGTGAAGCCGGCCTCACAGTCGATCGCATCGCAGGGGTCCGCCTCGGCCACGCACACGCCCTCGTCGCACACGGGGGTCGCGCCGGAACACTCGCCGTCGGCGACGCAACCCACCGGGTTGTTCAACGGGTTGTTCGACACCTCGTCGGGGACGCACACGCCCTCCGAACACATGGGCGTGGCGCCGGAGCACTCCGCGTCCGAGGCGCAGTCGGGGTTCGTGTTGTTGGTAGGGTTGTTCGAGGCGACGGCCTCGGGGAGGCAGGCGAGGTCGTTGCCGCCGTTGACCTCGGCGCAGGTCGTGTCACCCGAGCAGTCCGCCTGCGTCTCGCAGGTCAGGTAGCAGGCGCGCGGGAGGTCCGAAGGTCTCGCGCGCACCTCGTCGGCCTCACAGCTGCTCCCGCTGCCTCCGCCACCTCCGTTGGTCGGGAGACAGCCCCCGAGCATGGACAGCACGACGAACACCCACAACCCCGCCGCCAGACGACCTCGACCGAACGATCCCTTCTTCACACGCGCTCCTTATTCACCTCGAGCTCCCATACGGCGCCCGAGGCATATGACCCGAAAACCCATACACTTCGACAGGGTACGCTCCCGCACGGGGCCAGACGTGTCAAGAGCATGGCCCCGCCGGGCTCGATCGCTCCGCGACCAACGATCAGGCACGAGAACGAAGAGAGCGCCTCCCGCAAATGCGGGAGGCGCTCTCGTCACGCGACGTTCACGTTCGGGCGAGGTCGTGAGACCTCGCCCGAGCCGGACTCAGTTGCCCGCGATGGAGCAGGAGCCCTTGAAGTCGTTGGTCTCGTTGAGGCCAGCCTTGACGGTGCAGGTGAGCTCGCCGCCGGTGCCGCAGGAGTCGGCCTCGTTGGGGTTGCAGGGGATCTCGCACCACTTGTCGGCGTTGCAGAACGAGTTCAGCATCGTGTTCGGGTCCGCCGTGAGCGTGTACACCGGGCAGTCCTCGTTGGTCTCGCACGCCGGCGTGCACTTGCCCGCCGCGTCGCCGCTCGTGAAGAATCCGAGGACCTCACACGCGTAGCCGTCGCGGCAGTCGGTGTTGGCCGAGCACAGGTCGTAGCAGATCGAGGTCACGCCGTTCTGCGTGTTCTCGTTGATGCACATCGCGTCGGTGCCACAGCCCGTCGTCCCGCCCACCGCGATCGCGCCGGCCTGGGTGCTGCCCGCGTCGCAGGGACCCGAGATGCAGTAGCCGCCCGTGAAGCCGGTGGCCTCGTTGGTGTCGGGGTCGGTCTCGGGGATGCAGATCGGGTTGAGCGTGCCGCCCTCACAGTCCGTGTCGGCCGCGCACGCCGTGCCGATCGTCGGCTCGACGCAGTCACACTTCTCGCCGAAGGCGAAGCTGCCACAGTACACGCCCGTGAGCGCGGTCGAGGAGCCGCACGTCTCGGCGGCGAACTGGTCGACCTGGGCGGCGAACTGCGGGTCGGACAGGTAGTCCTGGGCGCACGGGTTGATGACCGAGCCGTCCTGAGCCGTCCCGCCGTTGAGGCACGCGTCGTACGACGCGTCCAGGCTCGCCGTGTCCGTCGCGTCCAGCCCCGTGCACGTGTTCTTCACGCACGATCCGAACAGGTTCTCGCAGTACGCCGCGCACTCCGGGACATCGCCATCAGGCTCGCACCTGTTGTCGGTGCAGACCTCGTTCGTCTCACAGTCGCCGTCGACGGTGCACTCGGGGGGAGTGGTGCACACGCCGTTGTCGCAGGTCTCGCCCGCCTCGCAGTTGGCGTCGGTGGTGCAGCCAGCGGTCACGCAAGAGCCGGTGTCACATGTCTCGCCCGTGGCGCAGTCGCCGTCGACGGTGCACTCGGCCTCGGCGCCAGGGACGCAGATCTCGATCTGGCCGCCGTTGAACTGCTTGCACTCCTCGCCCGTGTCGCACTCGGAGTCGGCGCCACACTCGGTGTAGCAACCGAGCTCCTGGCCCGGGGGCTGCGTGCGCACCTCACCGTCCGCGCAGCTGTCGCCGCCGCCGGAAGAAGTGGGGCCACAGGCCGTGAACATGGCGGACGCCGCCAGAAGACCGAGAGCCGTCGCAAGCTTCCTGTTGAACTTCATCTTCATCGCTCCTTCAAACCTCTTATCCGCGCCTCAAGAACAATCCACGGGCGCGCGTTTCACTCGAACTCTCTTCAGCTTCGCAGGCAACCGGGACCACTCACAGCCCGCGGCGCTCACTAAGTTCTTCTCGGCCTGCGACTCATGCGTTCTCGCGGGCTCGTGCCAGGCACGATGCGGTCACACATCTGTCTACATCGGCTTACAAAACCGCGAAGAGCGACCAGAAACTCGCCTATTCACGATGGTGTGTCAAGCGAGCGTTCCTGAGCCGCTGTGAATGCCCGCGAAATCATAGCCTTGCGACCCAGGACCGCCCCATAGAATCATTCCATGGGCGCGGACGCCGAGCGGCGCGCGTCACACACGCGTCACCTCGGCGCCACCTCGAGGAGCTGCTCAGCCAAGCGGGAGGTGGCTGTCGTGGCCGCGGGAGAGGTGGTGGGGGTCGTTGCGGCGGCCCGTGGTGCCCGTGGAGAAGACGAGCATCGCGCCCTCGAGGCAGCGGCGCATGAACGAGACGACCGGGTTCGCGCGGCGGTCGCGCTCGCGCTCCACGGCGCGGTGCCACTCGGTGGTGAGCTCGTCGCCGAGCGCGGCGCGCTCCCACTCCTCGCTCGTCATCTCCATCGCGCTGCTCAGCGCGATCTCGAGCGCGCGGATCATCTCGGGCGCGGAGGCGAAGCGGCCCGTGGGGTCCTTCTCGAGCGTGCGCAGGATGACCGACTCGAAGCCGGGCGAGAGCCCGGGGTTGAGCGAGCGCGGTCTGCGAGGCGCCTCGTTGACGTGCGCGGTGAGCAGCTCCCCGACGGGGCGGCCCGTGAAGGGTCGCTCGCCGCACGCGGCCTCGTACATCATCACGCCGAGGCTGTAGAGGTCGCTCGCGGGGCAGACCGCCTCCGGGTCGACGACCTCCTCCGGGGAGATGTAGGCCGCGGTGCCCACGATCGTGGAGCGTTCGTCCTCGTCGAGGACCTCGCCGACCAGTCGCGCGACGCCGAAGTCGATGATCTTGGCGACGTAGCGCCCATCCTGCCAGGAGATCAGGACGTTGGCGGGCTTGAGGTCGCGGTGGACGATCCCGGCGCGGTGCGCCAGGCTCAGGCCGCGGAGCAGGTCCACGAAGACGCACGCGAGCGTCTGCTCGTCGACCTCGTCGGCGTGCACGCCGCGCCACTCCGAGAGCGTCTCGCCCTCGATGTACTCCATGACGAAGGCGAGGTGGCCGTCGACCTCGAGGATCTCCTCGAAGCGCACCACGTTCGGGTGGTGCAGCCGCATCATCACCTCGGCCTCACGGATGAACCGCCGGCGCTTGAGCGCGTCGCCGAGCAGGTGCGGGTGCATGACCTTGATCGCCACGGGCTCGAACGAGTCGGCCCGACGCGCGCGGTACACGAAGCTGGTCGCGCCGGTACCCGCGAACCCGTTGATGACGTAGTTCCCGAGCGTATCCCCATACTTGAGCGTGGGCTGCGGGCCGCGCCGCGCCTCCGGCTTGCGCCTGATCACCATGGTCGTTCCTCTTCCCTGAGTGGCCTCGCGGCGTCCTTGCCGCGGCGCGCGCCTACTCGAGGTCGCGCACGTGCACTGTCGTGTCGATGTCGCGGATGGTCAATTTTTTCTCACGCCCCGTCGCGCTATCATCCCATCCGCACGACGGGCCGATGTTCCCGTCAGACCCATGAGAGGACACGATGAAAGGACAGGACACGCCGACGTTCACGATCCGATACTTCGCGGCCACGAGGGACGCGCTCGGGCTGAGCGAGGAGGTCGTGGCGCTCGAGGCGCTGGGGGACGACTCGACGGTCGCCGCGCTGTGGACCTGGTTGCACGAGCGCCACCCGCAGACGCGATCGTGGCGCGGGCACGTGAAGGTCGCCGTGGCGCTCGAGTTCGCCAAGGACGACGCGAGGATCTCGCCAGGAGACGAGGTCGCGCTGTTGCCGCCCGCCTCGGGCGGCTCGGGCGCGCCGCCCGAGAACGTCGAGGCGCGCGACGGGTGGCTGCTGGTGACGCTCGCCGAGCTGGACCCGGACGCGCTGGACGCGCGCGTGCGC
>CAJXPN010000134.1 GCA_913058025.1 uncultured Myxococcales bacterium
TCGCAGCAACCGGAGCGCAGCGGAGGTTGTGGTCGCTCAGCTCGAACGAAGAGAGCTGTGCGAGCGATGCGCAGCCAGAGAGAGGAGGAGGCGGGATTCGAACCCGCGCACCCGTAGGTGACCTCGCGTTTCGAGGGCGGTGCCTTTCCACTCGGCCACTCCTCCTGGAGCGCGGACGTGAAGTGTCGGGGGGTGGCGAGGGGCCCTCGTCAGAGGGCGCTCTCGGCCAGCGGATGAGGCAGGGATCGAACCTGCGCACCCGTAAGTGACCACCGGCTTCCAACCGGGTACCTTCCCGCTCGGTCACTCATCCGTAACCGACACGTTCGTCCGCGCGATGGCGGCGCTTCGCTCTTTATGTACTTGGGGGTTCGTCTCGCGCGGCGTCGGAGTCAGCGCGAGGAGCGCGTACTCGAGCGGCGAGACGAGGTCGATGAGACGCGGGAGCGCAGGGTGGCTCTGGCGTGGTCGTCGCGGCGGTCCGTCGTGTTGTGGCGCGTGCGGTTCATCGTGGTTCCTTTCGGTTGGGTGAGGGCCTCTCGGTCGAGGTCCTCGCCGTCGGTGTGGACTACCCGGTGGGGTGCCCTCGTCATTCCATGTTTTTGGGTTTCGGTTTGTGGCGCGGTCTTTCGAAGATCTCGACAGCCTTGGGGCGCGTGTCATGTAATGGGGGTGTCGAAGGCGAGGACACGGGAGGTGTGGTGTGGGCGAGCGTTGGGTGTGTGTGTGGTGTGTGTGCGTGATGTTCGGGGTGTTGGGGTGTGAGGGATCGGCGACCCGCGGGGCGCCAGACGAGGTGCCGCAGCAGCCGCGCGCGGATGAGGTGAAGCCTGGCGCGGTGGATCTGGAGGAGGTCGAGCCCACGCGGCAGGCCGAGCGCGCTCAGGCGCCGGCGGTAGGTGCGAGCGTCGAGGAGGAGCGCGTGGTGGAGGCGCCGCTGGACGTCGAGGCGTTGCGTCGTCGCTACGTGTGGCTCTCGGCGCTGCCCGAGGAGGTGGGGTTGACTACGCTCGAGCGCCGGTTCCAGGCGCCGGAGGGGTACGCTCGGGTCGAGGCGGCGCCAGGATCGTTCGCGGCGTACCTACGCGGCCTGCCGTTGAGGACGGACCGCGCGGACGTGATGCGCTACGACGGGGAGCCGGTGTCGATGCCGTCGGCGGCGATCATACCGCTGGATCTCGGGCGCAGGGACCTTCACCAGTGCGCGGACTCGGTGATTCGACTGCACGCGGAGTGGTTGTGGGCGCAGGGGAGGGCGGAGGAGGCGTCGTACCACTTCACGAGCGGGGACCTGGCGCAGTGGAAGCGGTGGAGGCAGGGGAAGGTGCTCAAGGTGAGGGGGTCGAAGGTCGTGGAGGTGGGCGCGAAGCGCGCGCCGGACACGCACGAGGCGTTCCGGCGGTGGCTGGACGTGGTGTTCATGTACGCGTCGACGAGGTCGCTGCACCGTGACGCGGAGAGGGTGGAGGCTGCGAGGGGGTTGTCGCCAGGGGACTTTTTCCTCAAGGGAGGCAGCCCGGGCCACGTGGTGATCCTGTTGGACGTGGTGGAGGGGGAGGGCGGTGAGCGGCTGGCGCTGGTCGGGCAGGGTTACCTGCCCGCGCGCGAGGTTCACGTCGTGACGGCTCCGGGCGGTGTAGGGGGCGTGTGGTACAGGCTCCCGGAGGACGCCGAGGGCGTGCTGGACACGCCGACGTGGGCGCCGTTCACGATGAAAGACGTGTACCGCTTCTGAGTGATCTGGGAATGGTTTTGAATGGCGTGCGGGGGCGGGTTAGAGTGAGTGAACATCACCACACAGTTGGACCCGAAGGTACCCCCATGAAACTCTCCCTCATGCGTCGAACGCTCGGCGTCGCGTCACTCGCGTTGATGACGCAGGCCTGCCTGTTCATGGTCGAGCCGGGTACGACCCCGAACAACACCGAGAACAACACCGCCGATCCTTGCCTGGAGAAGACGTGCTCGCCGGGTCAGACGTGCGACTCGGAGACCGGTGAGTGTGGTGTGGTCTCGTGTGGGTTCACGGACGAGGAGGACGGGTGGAACTCGTCGTGCCCCGACGGCGAGGTGTGCCACCTGGACCCGAACGGGAACGGGTACTGCGCGGCGCCATGTGGCGGGGACGACGACTGCGTGTCGTCGGGCTCGAGCTGCGACCAGAAGTACAAGCCGGTCGTCGGGGGCGGGATCTGCGTGCCCGACGATGCCTCGAACGCGAGTTGCTTCGATACCAGATACGAGGGGCGCTGCCTGGGCGATGAGATCTGTGAATGCGCAGACGGGCTCTGTGAAGTGGGTGAGTGTGTCGACTTCGGTCCCGAGCCGACGTGCTTCGCGCGGCCCGACGAGGGCTTCGGGCCTGGCGAACAGTGCGGGGTGTTCGAGTGTGACTTCGACGAAGACGACGACTTCACCGACGCGCAGTGCTTCTTCCCTGTGGGAGGTGAGGGCCCCGAGCTCGTGGGGTTGTGCCACGTCAACACCGACGAGGCCGGCGCGGGCGTCTTCTCGTCGGGTTACTGCGACGACCCTTGCTTCAACGACGGCGATTGCATGAATGGGGCGGTCTGTAATGGAGACCAACGCTGCGTCGAAGACGTTCCTGTCGGCCCCTCATGCAGGCGGTGGGAGTTTCGAGATGATGATGATGGGATGTGCAAGCCACACCTCTGTAACTCCCCAGGCACTCCAGATGGTGACGAGCAGTGCTTCACGGAGTCGGGTCTCACGGACCTTCTATGTGGGGTCAGCTCGTTCGACGTGGGGTCTGAAGGGCTCTGCTACCCAGACTGCAGGGTTCAAGACGTCTGCCCGGATGATCCGGCCCGCCCGAAGCAGACCGCCTGTGACGTGATCACGGGGTATTGCGTCGACGACAAGCAGGACGAGTTCGGTTGCTCCGTCAGCTGCCCGGCAGGCTCCGTGTGTGGCCAGGGGACCCAAGGTATGTGCGTCGACTCGACGCTCAAGACGCGCTGTGGTGCGGGTGGGAACAGCTGCCGGGAAGGAGAAGACTGCAAGGACGTCCCTGGGGGTCCGCTCAAGTCATGTGAGAGGGATTGTTCCCAAAACGAGGACTGCCCCGTGGGCGCGTTCTGCGACATCGACCCTGCCGGCGGGGGGAGTTGTGTCACGGCGTGCAATGCCGACGGTGATTGTAAGGGGCTCGTGCTGACGTGCAGCCGGGTGGGCTCCGACGAGGGTGACCGGATGGGGTGTGTGCCGCCGAGTCTTTGAGGTCCAGGTTCACGTCGCGGCGGATCGACGTTCGAGTGCGCGCTCGCGTGCCCATGTTCCGAGGATAGGGTGAGGTGGCCATGGTTCGTTCTGGGTCGGTGGGGCGATGCTTCTTCGTCGTGGTGCTAGGCGTGGGCTGCGCGCTGTTCGGCGCGTCGTGTGACTACTTCGGGGCCATCGAGGAGCCCTCGCCGGGCGCCGCGGAGCAGGAGCCCGTCCCCTGCTCGGAGGTGACGTGTTCGCCGGGGCAGACGTGCGACTCGGAGACCGGTGAGTGCGGCGTGGTGCAGTGCGGGTTTACGAACGAGAGGGACCGGTGGAGCTCGACGTGTCTCGACGGAGAGGTGTGCCACCTGGACCCGAACGGGGACGGGTACTGCGCGGCGCCGTGTGACGGTGATGGCGACTGCGTGTCGTCGGGGGCGGGCTCGAGCTGTGAGCAGAAGTACAGGTCGGCCGTCGGGGGCGGGATCTGCGTGCCCGACGACGTCGCCAACGTCAGCTGCTTCGACGCCAGGTACGAGGGTCTCTGCCTGAGCGATGAGTTCTGCGAGTGCGACGGTGAGTCCTGTTCGGTTGGGCTGTGCGTCGCCGAGGATGCGTCGGAATGCGGCGGAGTGTGTGGCGGGGTCGATCTGTGAGGGCGGGAGCTGTGCGCCCTCGACGTTGAACGTGGGGTGCGCGGGCGCGTCCGAGTGCGAGGGCGGGTCGCAGTGCGTGACGGGCGTCGTGTCGACGTCGGAGGCGCGGTGCGCGAGGGCGTGTTCGGGCGACGAGGGGTGCCCAGAGGGGTCGCTGTGCGTGGGGGCGCCGGTGGGCGTGAAGGTGTGCGCGGCGCGGTGTGAGGACGCGGCGGACTGCGGCGAGCTGGCGTGCGTGTCGACGGCGGACGCGGGGCGCGTTTGTCTGCCAGGCTGAGCGGTCACGGCATGGAGAGCGTCCAGGACGTGCCGAGGCCGGCGCTCCAGGTGGTGATGGGTGAGAAGAGCCCGGAGTCGTCGAGTGAGAACTGCCTGTCGAGGCGGCCGGAGAGGTAGAGCCAGGGGGCGAGGTCGAGGCGAGCCTCGGCCGAGAGCAGGGTCTCGTCGCGCCATGATATGGCGCGGTCGAGGCCCTCGAAGCTCTGGTGGTGGTAGAAGGCTGCGAGCTGGAGCGCGGGGAGCGGCGGGGGCGAGAGCGTGAGCGCGGCGGTGAAGGAGTCCGCGTCGGATGCCTGCGAGATGCGTGTGTATGCGGCGCGCGCGAGGAGGCCGATGGGGAGGACGTTGAGGGAGAGGTCGGCGCGGGAGGACTGTACGCCGTCGAGGTCGATGGAGGCGGCGACGCGGCGCCTGGGCGCGGGGAGCCCGAGGCCCCAGCCGGAGAGCTGGAAGCGGTCGACCTCGTAGAGCGGGCCGACGTAGCGGGGCGTGAGGCCGCCGGAGAGCCAGGCGTACTCGAGCTGCGCGCGCGCGGTGAGGGCGCCCGAGATCGTGGCGGAGCCGATGAGCCCGGCGTGGACGTTGAGGCCCTCGCCCGGGAGCGCGCCGAGGTCGGAGTAGAGGCGCAGGTCGAGGTCCTCGCTGCCGGTGAGGGCGTACTCGATGTCGGCGCCGAGCAGCGTGGTGGCGGCCTGGTCGGTGACCGCGGGTGAGCTGGTGGGCGAGGCGGCCGAGCCGGGCGCGAGGGTGGTGGGTGCGCCGAGGTCGGAGACGAGCGAGGCGCCCAGGGTGAGGCGAGCGAGGAAGGAGCCGGGGAGGAGCCAGTGGAGGGGCCTGACCTGCGCTCTGGCGAAGAAGAAGGAGGGGCGAGTTAGGTCGGTGACGGTGGCGGAGGCGGCCCAACCGGGGGTGTCGAGCGAGGCGTGCGCGGCGACGCGTGGGAGGTCGGGCGTGAGGACGCTGAAGTAGTCCTGGACGAGCGAGCCGTGGCCGAGGGTGAGCGGCCCGAGTTCGCCGACGCGAAGGCGGAGGGTGTCGCCGGGGAGGCCGTACTCGAGGTGGCGCAGGAGCCGGAGGGCGTCGGCGGGTTCGTCCCAGTCCTGGCGTCTCAGGAGCGAGGCGTCCTCGGGGGGCTGGTCGACGACGCGTAGGCGCAGCGGCGCGTGGAGCGCGGCGCGAAGCAGCGTCTGGCAGTCGTGTGTGTTCAGTGAGGGGTCGCACAGGAGCGCGGGGACGGAGAGCTGCGCGCCGACCTTGAGGTCGAGTGAGCCGAAGGTGTCCTCGGCGATGCGCCCGGCGGAGAGCTCGGCGGCGAGGCCGATCTCCGGGGTTGCGGGGAGCTCCCCGGGGTGTGCGCTCGCGGTCGCCGCGTGTGTGGCGAGGAGGGTCGCGAGCGCGGCTGCCGCGAGGGGGCGCCTCACCAGTCCCGTTCGACCGTGGCGCGGCCGATGCAGAAGTAGGTGATGCCCTTCTCGCGGAGCTCCTCGGGGTTGTAGATGTTGCGGCCGTCGAAGATGACGGGGGCGCGCATCAGCGAGGTGATCCTGGCGAAGTCGGGGGCGCGGAACTCGTTCCACTCGGTGAAGACGAAGAGGGCGTCGGCGCCCTCGAGGACCTCGTAGTCGGAGTCGAAGAAGGTGACCGAGTCGGAGAGGTCGTCGAGGTCGTGGCGCGCGTTCTCCATGGCGACGGGGTCGGTGGCGCGGATGGTGGCGCCGGCGGCGATGAGCGCGCGGATGGCGACGAGCGAGGGGGCCTCGCGCATGTCGTCGGTCTTGGGCTTGAAGCTGAGGCCCCAGACGGCGAACGTCTTGCCGGAGAGGTCGCCGCGGAAGAAGCCGTTGGCGATGTCGACGAGGCGCATCTTCTGGGCGTCGTTGACGCGCTCGACGGCGTCGAGGACGTGTGTGGGGCGCCCGCTCGCGGCGCCCAGGCGCGCGAGCGCGCGGACGTCCTTGGGGAAGCAGGAGCCGCCGAAGCCGGCGCCGGGGTAGATGAAGTGTGGGCCGATGCGCTCGTCCATGGCCATGCCGCGGCGCACGAGCTCGACGTCTGCGCCGACGGCGTCGCAGAGGTTGGCGATCTCGTTGATGAACGAGATCTTGGTCGCGAGCATGGCGTTGGAGGCGTACTTGGTCATCTCTGCCGAGCGCACGTCCATGTGCATGAGCCGCTCCTGGCGGCGCATGAAGGGCTTGTAGAGGCGCGCGAGGAGCTCGGCGGCGCGGGGGTCGTCCGAGCCGATGACGACGCGGTCGGGGGACTGGAAGTCCTTGAGCGCGGAGCCCTCCTTGAGGAACTCGGGGTTGGAGCAGACGGCGAAGTCGTGCTCGGAGCGCGAGGCGATGGTCTCGTTGACCTTGTCGCAGGTGCCCACGGGCACGGTGCTCTTACAGACCACGACCTTGTAGGCGTCGAGGTTGTCGCCGATGGAGCGCGCGACGTCGAGGACGTACGTGAGGTCGGCGGAGCCGTCCTCGCCGGGCGGGGTGCCCACGGCGATGAAGACGATCTCGGCGGAGCGGATCGCGGCGGCCGCCTCGGTGGTGAAGGTCAGGCGGCCGTCCTTGTGGTTGCGCAAGACGACGGCGTCGAGGCCGGGCTCGTATATGGGGATGAGCCCCTCACGCAGCATCGCGACCTTGGACTCGTCCACGTCGACGCAGACGACGTCGTTGCCGACGTCGGCGAAGCATGCGCCCGCGACGAGGCCGACATAACCCGTTCCTATGACTGTGATTTTCACGCTGATGGCCTCACGTCTGAGGCGGCCGCTGGCCGCCGTGTTCAAGGCCTCTATGCGTAGTCGATTGGTAGGGGGTTTTCAAGGCCGTCGTGGACAGCGGAATTGGTCGTGATTTCCGCCAATGGTGGAAAGCTTCATGAAGAAGTGTGACGTTTTGCGCATGAGATGCTTCTAACCGTGCGTCGTCGTTGCATCGCTCGATACGCCCTCCAGCGCGGACGTCCGTGGACGTCCTCGCTGGAGGTTGTGTGGAGAGGTGGGTGGTATCCGTCAGTGCGCCGAGCGCGCCTTTTTCGAGGTTGAGTGATGAGCAGGGTCTGGTCGAGCGGAGCGCGTACGTGCGTGTGGGTTTGCGGTTTGGTCGTGGCGGGGTGTGCGGACTCGGGTTCGGAGGGGGAGCCCGCCGAGTTCGAGACGAGGTCGCAGTCGATCGTGGGGGACGGCGTCCTCGACGGCGGTGAGGAGTGCGACGACGGGAACACCGCGGCTGGTGACGGATGCGACGCGTCGGGGGACGTCGAGGACGGCTACAACTGCTCGACGAACACGCTGCCCTCTCGCTGCGCGCCGGACATCACCGAGATCCACACGAACGGGGACGGGGGGTACTGGTTCAGCGCGGTCGACGACCTGAACGGCGGAGGCGCGGGGAGCTGTGGCAGTGGGGCGTGCGCGACCCCGTGGTCTCAAGGGGGCATGGCGCCGGACGTGACCCACGACCTGTTGGCGTTCACGTGGGCTGGCGAGACGTACTCGACGGGCGTGGACGACGCGACGCTGGACGCGCAGGGGGTGGCGTACGCGCCTAGCAAGTGGCGCGGCCTGCCGGTCGGACCGATCCCGCTCTCGGGCGCCGGCAACGTTCAGTACGGCAGCTTCCTCGACGGGAACGTGGGGAGCACGCTGGGCCTGGACGCGACGATCTTCGGTGGCGAGGTGTTCTTCAGCGACGCGTCGGCTCTGCTCAGGGACGGCGCGCGCGGGCTCGGGTTGAACAGCTTCATCAACAACGTGGAGTACACCAATACGTACAGGCTGCCGGTGCTCGACCCGGCCAAGATGGGGGACGGGATCCCGGACTTCCTGTTCATCAACGGTGCCTCGACGACGGGCAACAGGGGTGGCGCCGAGATCACGCTCAGGTGGCAAGACGCCGCCGGTGTGGTGGTGGTCGAGGACCAGATCAGCGTGGCGAAGGAGGCGGCTCGTCCGCTCCAGCGCCCGCGCACGGACTTCACGAGGACGAGCAACGGTACCAGCGGCGGGGGGAATGCGCTGCGTGACCCCTGTCTCTTATACACATCTGACGCTGCCGACGATCTAC
>CAJXPN010000135.1 GCA_913058025.1 uncultured Myxococcales bacterium
AGATTTCTGCCTGTCTCGTGGGCTCGGAGATGTGTATAAGAGACAGGAGCTCGTGATCACGATGAGCCCGCTGCTCGCCCTCGGCGGCCTGTGCGTGGGCGTGGGCGTCGCGGCGCTGCGCCGCCGCCGCCGCCGCTCCGTCGACGCCTGAGCGCCTTCTCTCGTGGCCCTTCGTGTTCAGGTTCGACTGGTGATTGGCAGCGCGCGCGGCGTCGGTACAATGGCGCCGCGCGTTGCCTGGTATGACCCACACGACCGACCTCGAAGGAGCCGCCCATGAAGATCGAACATATCCACCACGTCGCCTACCGCTGCAAAGACGCCAAGGTGACGGTCGACTGGTACGTCGAGCACCTCAAGATGGACTTCATCCTCGCGATCGCCGAGGACCGCGTCCCGTCGACCCAGGCGCTCGATCCCTACATGCACGTCTTCCTCGACGCCGGTCAGGACAACGTGCTCGCGTTCTTCGAGCTGCCCACCCAGCCCGAGATGGGCCGCGACGAGAACACCCCCGAGTGGGTCCAGCACATCGCCTTCAAGGTCGCCGACCGCGAGACGCTCATCGCCTACCGCGAGCACCTCGAGTCCAAGGGCGTCGAGGTCCTCGGCGTCACCAACCACGGCCTCTTCCACTCCATCTACTTCTTCGACCCGAGCGGCCACCGCATCGAGCTGGCCTGCCCGGACCCCGCCGAGGAGGAGAAGCTCAAGCGCCTCGACGCGGTCAAGTGGGAGATGCTCGAGGAGTGGTCGAAGACCAAGAAGGCGCCCAAGCACGCGGACTGGCTCCACGAGCACTGAGCCCGCGACGCTCCGCGCGGACGCAACGATCCGCGCCCACCCCGCATCTTCACAGAGGCCGCGCCCCGCAGGCGCGGCCTCTCGTGTTCTTGAACGTCTGGTGAGGTCTGAGATGAAGATGTGGGTACGACGGTTCGCGCTCCTGTCGCTGTGTGTGACGCTCGCCGGTTGCGACTTCTGCGGCCTCGCGCCGATCGAGGCGGAGACGATCGGCTTCGTCACGGTCGTCCCGCAGGGCTTCGTCTCGAGCTACATCCTGGACGTGGGCGGCGGGAAGCTCGTGCTCATCGACGCCGGCAGCAACGCCGAGGCCAAGGAGATCTGCGACGAGCTCGAGGCGAAGGGCAAGACGCTCGCCGACGTCGAGGCGATCGTCCTCACGCACGGCCACAGCGACCACATCGCCGGGCTGGAGACGCTCACCGGCGTCCCCGTCTACGCCCACTCGGGCGTCACCGAGCAGCTCGGCGAGGAGGTCGGCGCCGCGCTCGCGGGCGAGCTCGTCGAGGGCGAGCCCGTGACCTTCGGCGCGCGGTCGTTTTCGATCTACCACATGCCCGGACACTCCCCAGGGAGCGTCTCGGTCCTGGTGGATGGGATGCTCTTCTTCGGCGACAACGCCGCGTCGACCGACCAGGGGGACATGAGGTTGGTTCCCGAGAACTTCTCCGACGACGTCACGCGCAACAAGGAGGACCTCGAGGGTCTCGTCGGGAAGCTCGAGGGCGCCTCGATCGACACGATGTTCTTCTCCCACTCCGGCCCGCTCACCGGCAGATCCGCGCTCGACGCCTACGTCGCCGACCTCTGAGCGCGCCCGCGCTTGCCCTTTCGCGCGCGCGCCGTCACGCTGCTGCGTGAATTCGCCGCCTGACGGCGGCCAGACGTAGAGGGCGCCGTGATGAGGACCTGGTCGAGAACGTTCGTACTCTTCGCGCTCTGCGTGACGCTCGCTGGGTGTGACTTCTGCGGGATGTCCTCGATCGAGGGCAGCACGAAGCGCTTCGTCACGACGGTCCCGCAGGGGTACGTCTCGAGCTACATTCTGGACGTGGGCGAGGGGAAGGTCGTGCTCATCGACGCCGGCGGCAACGCCGAGGCGACCGAGATCACCGACGCGCTCGGGAAGATGGGCAAGTCGCTCTCGGACGTCGAGGCGATCGTCCTCACGCACGCACACAGCGACCACATCGCCGGGCTCGCGGCCCTCGGCTCCTTGCCGATCTACGCCCACCCGGGCGTGAAGACCCAGCTCGGCGAGGAGACCAGCGCGACCCTGACCAAAGAGATCGCGGACGGCTCCAGGATCACGTTCGGCGCGCGCACGCTCGAGTTCTTCCACATGCCGGGGCACTCCCCCGGCAGCGTCAACATCATCGTCGACGGGATGGTCTTCTTCGGCGACACCGCGGCCTCCGACAAGGAAGGCAAGGTGCGCCTGAGTCCCGGGTTCTTCACCGACGACGCGGAGCAGAACTTGAATGATCTCAAGGGTTTCGCCAGCAAGGTCGAGGGCGTCGAGGTCGACACGATGTTCTTCTCCCACTCCGCGCCGCTCACTGGAAAGGCCGAGCTCGAGGCGTTCGTCGCAGGGCTCTGAGTGGGGGGTGGACATGATACGTTCGATGAAGGCTCTGGGCGCTTGCGTTGTGTCGGCGTGCCTGGCCGCGTGCGCGTCTGGCGCGGCGCCGGCGGACATGCCGGCCTCCGTCACGCGGGCGCCGCGCCCGCCGCACGTCGTCGCGAGGCTGGACGTGACCGACAGCGCGCCTGGCGCGCCGGTCGTCCGGGGTGACGTCTCGCTGGACCTCCCCAGGCCCATGAGCGGCGTGATCACGCTGGACGCGCGCGGCTTCGAGGACGTCGTTGCCACCAGCACGCCCCCGGCCGAGTGGTCCTACGACGGCGAGAGGATCACCGGGACGGTCCTCGGCGCGAGCGAGGAGCGGGTCGTCCTTCGCGTGCGCTACACGGCCCGCCCCGAGCGAGGCGTGACGGTGGCCGAGGACGCGATATGGACCTCGTTCCACACCTGGGAGTGGCTCCCGTGCGTGTCCGCGCCGGGCTGGCGCGCGACCCTGGACCTGACCGTGCGCGCGCCGCAGGGGTGGACCACGATCGCCACGGGGGACGGCGCCGGGCGCCCTGGTTCGGATCTCGTCCTCACCTCACCACACCCCGCGTACACCTTCGGCTTCGCCGCCGGGGTCTTCGAGGGCGCGCCGCACGCCAGCGGCCTCGACGTCTGGGGCGCGGCGCCCGAGCAGGCCGAGCGCGTGCGCGGACGCACCCGCGAGGCGATCGACAGGTGGCGAGACGCGTTCGGGCTCGAGGCGCTCCCCGACGGCCGCTACGTCCAGGTCTTCGTCCCCGGCCGCGCCTACCAGGAGCTCGCCGGGATGGCGTTCATGTCGAGGTCGTACCTCGACGTGCTCGAGGCGGACCCTGGAGAGGACTGGCTCGTCGTGCATGAGCTCGCCCACCAGCGCTGGGGCAACCTCGTCACGTGCGCGACCTGGGGCGACTTCTGGCTCAACGAGGCGATCGTGACGTGGTGGGTCGCGCGCGACAAGCTCCTGCGCGGCGACGACGCCGGCCACGCCCGCGAGCTCTCGCTCTGGGAGGCGCGCGTCGCCGGCCGGCTCGAGAGAGGGGACGACCCGAGGATCGCGCGGCCCGGCTCGGGCCACGAGGGCGCGGGCGGTGGGGTCGTCTACAACGCGGGCGCGCGGCTCGTGGCGCGGCTCGAGCGGATGGTCGGCCCCGAGCGCTTCGCGGAGGTCCTCGGCGGGTTCATGCGGCGCGCGAGCGCTGGCGGCGAGCGCCTGAGCACCGGGGCGTTCCTCGACGCGCTCGAGCTCACGCCCGCGCAGCGCGCGCAGGTCGAGTGCCGGCTCGTGGACGCGGGCGCCGACTGCTTCGAGTGACGTCGGGCGTGTAGGAGCCTCAGGGCGCCAGCGCCTCGGCGACGTCCGAGAGCAGCCGCCTCGTGGGGAAGTTCTTCCCCGGGCAGACGGTGAGGTTGCCGTCGACGCGGGTGTGCGTCGTGACGCGGTCGGCGGGGACGTCGTGGCGCCTCGCGAGCTCGACGACGAGCCCCAGCGCGGCCTCGTACGTCCGCGGGCCCATGTCGCGCTCGTGGAAGTTGCCGACCAGCGAGATCGTGATCGCGTCGGGCGCGCCCTCGGGCTTGAACAGGTGGATGGATCGCTCCTGGAGGTCCCACCTCGCCCGCTCGA
The DNA here is from genome assembly GCA_913058025.1 of uncultured Myxococcales bacterium. GTDB lineage: Bacteria > Myxococcota_A > Bradymonadia > Bradymonadales > Bradymonadaceae > CAJXPN01. Next base: position 4,044 of record CAJXPN010000135.1, read on the forward strand.
TGTAGCCGTCCGGGCGCTTCTTCCCGTTGCCGATCAGGAAGTGGTACTCGATCCCGTCGGGGTCCTCGAACTTGCGCCGGTGGTAGGCGTCGATGCGCGCGAGCGTGCTCCACTCCGACGCGGTGTGGTGCACGACGATGTGACGCCAGCGCGGGCCTCGCTTCGCGAGCCCCTCACCCAGGTGCGCGTGGACGCGCGCGTTGTGCGCGCGCACGGCCGCGGCGCTCATCTTCCCGGGCGCGGCGCGCTCAGGGATCGGCGTGCCTGCCAGCGCGACCGTGGTGATCCGGCCCGCGGCGCTGGCCGCGGCCTCGGCGTGGGCGACCGCGTCGGCGTGGGCGCCTGCCATGGCCAGCGTCGCGAACGTCAGCGGGGGCAACAGCGCGGCGAGCATGGTGAACTCTCGGGTCAGGGGAAGCAGCGCGCATCGTATCGCGACCTCGAGGAGAAGAGGAAACATATCGCGCGCTCGCCGGTCATCCACGCGTCGTCCCCTGCGTCCCATGGAGCCCACATGCGCATCGTCTCACTCTCCCTGCTCGCCGCGTTCGCCGTGCTCGCCCCCGCTTGCCTCCCCGCTGAAGGTGAAGGCCCGGGCGAACCCTCCCCGCCTTCGCCGGACACGTCCGACGCTGAGCGAGACATCGGGCGAGACGTGGGGCGAGACGCCTCGCCCGCCCAGGAGGACACGGGCGGCACCTCGGTCCCTGACACCGCCGTCACGTCGGACGCCTCGTCCGGCGCGCCGGATACCTCGGATGAGACGCCGGACGTGGCGTCTGGTGAGGACGTCTGCGGCCGCGCCGACGTGACCGTGTGCGATGGCTTCGAGGGCGCGCTCGACGCGCGCTACAGGGAGATCAACTTCGGCCCGAGCGCGGTCTCGATCGACACCACACGCGCGCACCGCGGCGCGAGCTCGGTCAAGGTCGAGAGCATGGGCTTCACCCAGATGCTCGCGACGCCGGTGCCCGCGTCGCGATTCCACGTGCGGCTCTACCTGATGTCGGACACGCCCATGAACATGGGCCACAACACGTTCATCAACGCGGGTGAGGGCGACGGCGACCCGAACCACGGGGAGTGGGTTCGGGTGGGCGAGCACCGCCAGCAGCTCGAGCTCAACCGCAAGTCCGACGACCACGAGCTGCTCTCGAGCGGTGACTACGACTCGCTCGAGGGCGCCACGCAGCTCATGGAGGACACCTGGTACTGCCTCGAGGTGCTCTACGACGGCCCCGGCTCCCAGGTCCGCGTCTGGGTCGACGACGAGGAGGTCTCGAAGCTCCACGCGACCGATTGGAGCGCGGACTACGAGACCTTCAAGTTCGGCTACGAGCGCTACCACGGCCCCGACAAGACGATCTGGTACGACGACCTGGCGATGGGCACCGAGCGGATCGGGTGCCTCTAGGTCTGCCTCGAATGTTCGCCTCTAGAAGAGCCCGTCGAGCTCTGCCCACATCAAGGCGTGGACCTCGTAGCCGCCCAGCGCGATCCTGAGCGCGGGGTGCTCGCGGCGGTAGACTCCGAGCTGTCGGCCGTCGGCGTCGAGCACGCAGCGGCGCACGTTCGCGAGCCGGTCGGCGAGCTTGACTGCGGCGGCCTGAGGGCCCCAGGCGGGGCTCTCGTCGAGCTGGCGGCCCATGCGCGCGTAGGTCGCCTCCTTGCGGACGGCGCGGCTCGGCCCCGGCTCGTCGGTGCAGAACACGGTGATGGCGATGACGTGGTCGCTGAAGCGGGCGCGCAGGTCGGGCTCGGCCACGTCGGTGTCCTCGAGGACGTCGTGGAGCAGGCCGCCGGCGAGGGTGTCGTCGTCGGTCCAGCCGTAGTCGAGCAGGATCGCGACGACCTCGTCCAGGTGGACCACGTAGCGCTCCCCGCCGTAGGTCTGCTCGCCGTGTGAGCGGTCGGCGAAGGCGCGCGCGTCGAGGACGTAGTCGGAAAGGTTCATGGCCGGTGCTCCGCGTGGGCGCGCGTGGCGCGCGTCGTGAACTCCTCTCGAGGGTTAGTTGGGCGCGGGACCGTTTGTCAAACCGTCGGGTTCACGGCGACTCTGGAGGGCGAGGGTAGCGCGAGATGGCGCGGGTGAGCGTGGCGTAGAGGCCGGCGACCCACGCGGGGCCTCGCGGCTCGAGCGGCGCGTGCCTCGGGTCGCTCGGGGCGATGAGCAGGCTCATTCGCTCGACGCCCACGTCCGCCGCGAGCACGAACAGCTCCTCGATCACCTCGTCGCCCATCGCCAGGCACCCGATCGAGACGTCCTTCCCGTGGATGAAGATGTCGCTGCCGGGCTCGCTCCGCCCCTCCTCGGCCGCGCGCGCCAGGTCGAACGCGTTCGGGAAGTTCACGCGCATTGACAGGTGGTAGGAGCTGTTCGGGTTGAGCGACTCGATCCGGTAGACGCCCTCCGGGACCTGGCCGTCACCCTCGCGCAGCTTCGGGCCGCCCGTCCCGCTCTGACGCGCGATCGCGTACGCGCGCACGAAGGTCGGTGAGGACTCGGGGCCGACCCAGACCTCGAGCCGGGACTCGTCCTTGATCGCGATTAGCGTGACGCGCTCGGGGGTCTCCTGGACACTGGCGCGCTCGAGGTACGGCGCGAGGCGCTCGCGCGCGCCTGGCCCGAGCGTCGCGACGACCCCGTCGACGGTCCGCTTGCCCACGAGCCCGTAGTACACGGGCGTCCAGATCGGGCGGCCGAACCGGTGGAACGCGGCGAGCCCGATCGTGAGCGCGAGCGCGACGATCAGAGGCTTGCGCGGCGCGCTCACGAGGTGTGCCGCAGCCGCAGGTCGAGCTTCAGGTCCACGGTGTTCCTGATCGAGGGCTGCGGGAAGCTCGACGTGTAGGTGATGCCATGGCGGGTGCGGTCGATCTCGAGCTTGGCCCGGACGCGGGTGAACGCGCCGCGCGCGTCGCTCCCCTTCTGGACCGTGATCGGCACGGCGACCTGGGCCTCGACCCCGCGCACCGTGAGGTCGCCGACGACCACGAGCTCGCCGCCCTTTCGCTGGACCACCGACTTCGTGACGAACGTGATGTCCGGGTGCTTCGCGCACCAGAAGAAGTCCTCGTTCTTGAGGTGGTCGTCGCGCCAGCCGTTGTCGGTGTCGACGCTGCACGCGTCGATGGTGAGTGTGAGGCTGGAGTCGCGGAATCGATCGGGGTCGATCGTGCCGGAGACGCTGGCGCGTTGGAATACACCAGGTACGTCGAACAGGTTGGTGTGCGCCGTGAACCCTATCTTGGAGCTCGACGTGTCGAGCTCCACGCCCGTCGGTGAGGCGAAGGCCGCCGAGGGCGTGGACGCGAGCGCGATGAGCGCCGCGACGCGGAGGGTGATGTGACTTCTCATGGTGACTCTCGTGTGGTCTGTGTGACGACGCGTTCGGGTCGCCCTCGACATGAGGAACGGACGCGATGAAGTACATATTCGACATGGAGACCCAGGATCCCGACGACTTCCTCACGCTCTTGCTGATGCTGGGGCACCCGGAGGTCGACCTGGTCGCGGTCACGGTCACGCCTGGGACGCCCGAACAGGTCGGGCTGGTGCGCGAGGCGCTCTCCTGGTTCGGCGTCGACATCCCCGTGGGCGCCTACGACATCGACCACCCGAAGCAGTGCGTCTCGTTGTGGCACGAGCGCGCCTACGGCGCGTTCGGGTCGTCCCGAGACGCCGAACCCGGCGGCGAGCTGCTGTGCCGGCTGTGCGACGCCGACACGACGCTCGTGACGGGCGGGCCGCTCAAGAACCTGGGCGCCGCGATCGACCTCGGCGGCCTCACGCTCGGCCGCTGGGTCGCCCAGGGCGGCTTCGCGGGCGAGGGCGTCGTGCCCGCGCACGCCCAGCTCCCGAAGTTCGCCGGCCGGCGCACGTGCCCGACCTTCAACTTCAACGGCGCCTCCAGGGCCGCGCTCGACGCGCTCGCCTACGACGGCATCGCCGCCCGTAGGTTCGTCTCCAAGAACGTCTGCCACGGCGTCGTCTACGACTCCGCGATGCACGAGCAGATCCGCCCCGTGAAGTCCCAGGCGTTCTACCTCGAGAGGATCTGGCACGGGATGGATCGGTACCTGTCGCGCAAGCGGGCGGGCAAGAAGATGCACGACCCGCTGGCCGCCTGCTGCGCCATCGACGAGGGCGTGGGCGAGTGGGCCGAGGTCGAGCTCCTGTCT
>CAJXPN010000136.1 GCA_913058025.1 uncultured Myxococcales bacterium
TACGAGATTTCTGCCTGTCTCGTGGGCTCGGAGATGTGTATAAGAGACAGCTCGACGACTCCGAAGAGATCCTCGCCGACCTGGTGACCGCCGACGCCGCGATCTCGGCGGTCTGGACGCAGACCTGGTCGGGCACCTCGAACACGTTCATCGGGGAGCAGGTCCTGTGGAACTGGATCCAGAACCCGACGCGGCACCCAGGCTGGGACGCGTTCGTGGCGAAGATGCGCGCCCGTGACGTCCGCACGCTCTGCTACATCAACCCGATGCTGCGCGACCTGCCAGGCGAGGGCACAGAGCCGCGCAGAGACCTCTACGCGGAGGCCGGCGACGGCGGCTACTTCGTCCAGAAGGAGGACGGATCGGTCTACGACATCGAGGTCACCGCGTTCACCGTGGGCCTGCTCGACCTGACGAACCCTGCGGCCGTGGAGTGGTACAAGGACATCATCAAGGACGAGATGATCGCGCGCGCGGGCTGCGCGGGCTGGATGGCCGACTTCGGCGAGTCGCTCCCGTTCGACGCCGTGCTGCACAGCGGCGTCTCGGCGGCGACCTACCACAACCAGTACCCGGTCGACTGGATCAAGCTCAACCGCGAGGCCGTGGAGGAAGCCGGGGCCCTCGGGGACGTCCTCGTGTTCAACCGATCGGGCGCCGCGCGCTCGCCGCGCCACGCGATGATGCTGTGGCAGGGCGACCAGCTCACGACCTGGGACGAGCACGACGGGCTCGTCTCCGCGCTCCACGGCCTCATCAACGGGGGCCTCTCGGGGATCTCGCTCAACCACTCCGACGTCGGCGGCTACACCTCGCTGAGCCGCTACGGCCTGGGCTACGAGCGCGGGGCCGAGCTGCTCGCGCGCTGGGCGGAGGTGTCGGCGTTCACCGCCGCCATGCGCACCCACCAGGGCAACCAGCCCGACTCCAACGCCCAGATCTACACCGACGCGCAGGCCACCGCGCGCTTCGCGCGCATGACGCGGCTCTTCCGCGCCCTCGCCTTCTACCGAAAGCAGCTCTACGCCGAGGCCACCGACAAGGGCTGGCCCGTCGTCCGGCACATGCTCCTGCACTACCCCGACGACCCGCGCGCCTGGAGCGCCGACGACCAGTTCATGTTCGGCTCGGAGATCCTCGTCGCCCCCATCGAAAGCGAGTGCCTCGACCCCACCAGGTGCAGGTACGACAGGGATGTCTACCTCCCCGCGGGCCGTTGGGTACACTTCTGGAACGGCCGCACCTACGGCAGCCAGGACATGGGCTCCGAGATCACCATCCAGGCGCCCATCGGACAGCCCGTGGCGTTCTACAGGGAGGGCTCACCCATCGCCGCCCAGCTCGAGTCGAACCTGCTCTCCGAGAACCTGAAGAGGTAGCCGCCTCAATCGTCGTCGTCACCGCCGCCGGTCGCCCAGTCCGGGCCGAAGGCATCCGGGTCCAGGAAGTTCGACGCCGGCCCGGTGTAGGGCGTCACGCCCGCGGCGCCCGGCGCGAGCTTCACGATCACGCCGGTGAACGCGTTGGCCTCGTCGGAGCCGTCGGCGTCCTCGAAGGCGCCCACCACGGCGTCCCCGCCCGCGGACTGGGCCAGGTGCATCGCCTGGTCGATGAGCGCGGAGCGCGGCTGGAACGTGTCCGAGAAGCACGGCCAGGACGTGGGCACCATGATCCACAGCCCCAACGTGACCCACGTGAGCACGACCTGGGGGTAGCAGAGCGCCGCGGTCAGGGTGTCCTCGTACTCGGTGAGCGCGTAGGTGCCGTATTGGTGGCGCGTGGGGGCGATGCGAAACCGCCCGAGGATCGCGTGCCCGTACCCTGGCTCGACCCGCAACGTGCCGCCCTCGACGACGATACCGTCGGGCAGCGCGGCCACGTAGACCCTCACCCCCTCGGGGGCCTGCCCGCGCCTCGCCTGCTCCCACCGCTCGACCGCGCGCTCGTCGCCCGCGGCGTCGGCGAGCCCGACGGTGTGGTAGGCCGCCGTGCTCCTGGCCTGAGCGCAACCCGACGTGAGGCACAACCCCACCACGCACGCCGCCATCATGACGCGTGTAACCATATCCAACCTCTCGTTTTCATTAGACTGTTTGCGACGAACCCTCTCGACGTGGCCACCATCGCAAGGGTTCGGGAGTAGAGTCGCGGCGGGGGCGCGGCGTTGTGCGCGGCGCGAGAGATTGGTTGCGTTCCCGCACGCTCGTGGTCCTACAATGCACGCATGACTCGAACACCATGGGACGACATGACTCGGAACCAGCGCCGCATCCTCGCCGAGACCATAGACGACGCGGACCTCGAGCTCTTCGAAGGCGACTACGACACGGGGACGTGGATAGACCGGCGCATCCTCATCAAGCAGGTCGGTTGGGGCCACGAGGCCATCGTGCCCACGCTGGAGCGCGCGGCCCGCGGCGCCGACACGCCGACCCGCCTCGCCATCGAAGGCGCGCTCGCGCGCATCGGGCACCCATCGGCCGAGGCAGCCCTCCAACGGCTGCTCGAAGACGAGCACGCCCTGAGCTCGGCGGCACCGAGCGCGATCCCGGATGAGCCCTACTGGCACCGGCTCGTCGAGGGTCCTCGGCGGATCCCCTTCGCCTTCACGGTGAGCACGCTGGGCGGAGAGAAGGGCGTGAGCCTCCTCTTTCTATGGGTCTTGTTTACCCCAACGCTGTTCGCGCCCCCGGACTCCTTCGCCCAGCTCATACTGATCGTACCGATCCTCGGCACCGTCATCACGTACGTCCTCAACGCGCGCAAGCGGAAGACCTTGCGCTCTGGCACCCACGCGTACGCGAAGCTCGAATCCTATAAGGTCGTGCCACAAGTCGAAGTCTCCCACCTGCACTGCACGATTCGCTACATCGATGATCTCGCGCGGGAGTACGTGTCCGAGCTCGTCCTGCACAGCAGTCTACGCGACGCGGACGCGGACGTGCTCCGCCCGTTGCTCTTCAACGAGGACGGCTCGCTCATGCTCTTGGAGGAAGTGCACCTCACCGTCTCCGAAGACGGCCAGCTCGTCTCCAAGGGCCTCCTGAACTACATCGGCATACTGGGGCCGCTCATTTTCATCGCGGCTCTGGCGGTTCGGTTCTCCTGGTTCACGGGCTGACCCGACCGACCCCCCCGAACCTTCCGCTGGGACTCGAACCCCACGAACAGAGCGCCACGTCATGACATGGACCACCAACGACCATGAGCTGCTCACCCGATGCGCGGACTCCGCGCGCGCGGGCGATCCCGCCAACCCCGGCATGCTCTCTCGGTTCTACAAGGCGCTCTCGAGCTGCCGCTCCTTGACCCTGAAGTCCGTCGGGAAGCGCGACCTCGAGGTCGCGCTCGACGCGCTCTCGGTCGCGGGACGCCCACCCATGGACGCGTCTCGCCGCGCCGGGGTCGTGCTCCTCGAGCTCGCGAAGGGCTCGCGCGTGCCCGACATCCGAGACGCCGCCGTCGACGCTCTAACCGCCTACTGGACGAACCACCCTCCCCTGGACCCGGCCACCCCGCGCGACCTCTACTCGTCCGAGCGCGTCGACACGCCCCGCACCTTCCGCCTCGCGCTCCTCGCCGGTGAGGACGCCGACGTCGAATACGCCACGAGCCTGCTCCCCGATCTCGACCTCGGCCTCGACGAGCTCAAGAGCATCCACGCGCGCCTGCTCGACCGAGGCGCGTTCGGCGACGCGACGCTCGAGCTGCTCGCGGAGCTCTACTCTGGCAGCTCGTGGCTGAACAGACGCGTCCTCATCCGGCAGGTCGGCCAGGGGCACGAGGTGCTCGTGCCCGTGCTCGCGCGCGTGGCACGACACGCCGACCCCTCGACCCGGCGCACCATCGTCGCCGCGCTCTCACGCGTCGGCCACGTGTCGGTCGAGCCTGTCCTCGTGTCGCTCCTCGACGACGTCGAGCCAGGGGTCGCCCGAGACATCGTCGGCATCCTCGGGGAGCTGGGCACGCGCGCCTGCATGCCCAGGATCTCGCAGGTCCGCGACGACCTCCCCGAGCTCGCCGACGCGGTCGACGCGTCGATCGCGCTGATCGATGCGCGGGCGCCCGTGCGCGCCGACGGGGGCGCGCTCTCGCTGGCCGAGGAGGGCCCCGCGGGCGCGCTATCGCTTGCAGGCGCATCGCCTGGAGACGTCTCGCTCTACCTCGAGGTCGAGCGCCAGGTCGAAGAGAACGCGCTGGTCGCGGCGCCTCCCAACGCGATCGCGCTGGGGTCCAGCTGGCATCGCCTCGCCACCGCCCCCCGCGAGCTCCCGCTCGGCTTCACCCTCCGCTCGATCGGCATCGGACGGTGGGGGGTCAACCTCGTCGTCTGGCTCATGATGAGCGCCTTCACGCTCGTGGAGGCCAAGCACTTCCTCATCAACCTGCTCTTCCCAGCCAGCATGGCCATGCTGTTGGGCATCGGCGCGTGGCACTACCGCCGCCACCGGAGGCTACTGTGTGAGGGCACGGGCGCATTCGCCGAGTACGTGGACACCGAATACAGACACCACGGGAAGGGGCACACCATCGACTACGTCTACAGGTACATGGACGAGCTCGAGCGCACGCACGCGGTCAAGTTCAGAGTCGAGGTCGAGGTCCCCGCGATCAAGGACGAGCCCCTCGAGCCCCTCCTCTTCATGCCGGACGGGGAGGTCATGCTCTTCGACGAGATCTCGTACCTCTCGGTCTCCGACGACGGCGCGCTCGTCGACACGTCCTGGCTCAACCTCCTCGGCGCCCTGCCTCCGCTGACCTACGCCCTCTCCCTCGCCTACTTCCTCTACACGCTCTCCACCTGAAGCCGCAGCACCCGGCGCGGCGCCGAAACCAAACGCAAAGATATCAACGGTGTCCAAAAAACGAGTGTAAACACCTGGAAACGGCTAGAACGCTGCGTCCATCTCACCTATAAGGTCCACTCTCACGAATGCGTGCCGCGCGACATAGGACCGTTTGATTGACGTCGTTCAACCAAACGCACTACGCTGACGCCCGCTCCAGACCGATTTTCACAAGGTGACCTTCGTGGCCAGACCATCGCTCACTCAGGAAGAAATCGACCGCTTCCGCGCCAAGCTCTGCGACGCCGCCATCGCGTTGTTCGCGACCCAGGGCTACGAGGCCGTGACCATGCGCGCCATCGCCGAGGCGATGGGCTGCAGCAGGACGCTCCCGTACCGCTACTTCGAAGGCAAGGAGGAGATCTTCCTCGAGGTCCGCGCGCGCTGCTTCCACCAGATGCTCGACCACCAGATGGCGGCCTTCAACGAGAAGGAGGACCCGATCGAGCGCCTGCACGCGCTGGGGCTCGGGTACCTCGCGTTCGCCCGCGAGCGCCGCCACGCGTTCGCCATCATGTACGACCTCTACGAGGTCGACGTCCCCTCCTACCCCAAGCTCGCCGCGGCGATCGAGCGCGCGTGGCGCCTCCTGGCCGCAGCGATCCAGGAGACGATCGACACCGGCGCGCTCGTGGGGACGCCCAACCAGATCTCTCGCCTGCTCTGGTCGGGGATACACGGCATCGCCGTGCTCGAACACGGCAAGCGCCTCGGACCCGGCACCAACCCGGCCGACCAGCTCATGCGGCCCATGATCGACGCGCTCATCCAGGCGTACCGACCCGAGCAAACCTGACCTCAAAGACGCCGACCTCAGAACCACTGAACCCGACCCCCCAAGGAGATCATACGATGGAGCGAGACGTCACGTTCTACAGCGAAGGCATCCCCGTCGCCGCCAAGCTCGGCGTCCCCGACGACCTCGCCCCCGGCGAGCGCCGCGGCGCCGTGGCCTTCTGCCACGGCTTCTCCATCACCAAGGAGATCTGGTTCCCGGCCTACGCCGAGCGCTTCCGACAGGCCGGCTACGTCACGCTCACGTTCGACTACCGCCACTTCGGCGCCTCCGGCGGCGTGCCTCGCCAGCGCCTCTCGCCCATGGCCCAGGTCACCGACGCGCGCAGCGCCGTGACCTACCTGTCCGGGCTCGACGTCGTCGACCCGGACAAGATCGGCCTCTACGGCACGAGCTTCGGCTGCGGCATCGCCACCGCCGCCGCCGGCATCGACACCCGCGTCGCCTGCGTCGTGGGAACCGCCGGCCCCGCCGACTGCATGCGCCAGTTCCGCCACGGCGACGGCTTCGACCGCTTCCACGAGAAGGTCCTCGAGGAGCGCGCCAAGCTCGTCTCCACGGGCGAGGTCTCCTACCTCTCCGTCCCCCGCATGATGCGGCGCGACCCGGAGATGGAGGCCGAGCTCGATCGGCTCGCCGTCGAGCACCCCGAGTGGCGCCCCGAGATCACCTTCGAGTCCATGGCCGATATCCTCGAGTTCAAGCCCGAGGAGTACGCCAACCTCATCGGCCCGCGCGCGGCCATGTGGATCTACGTCGCCGACGACGTCCTAGTCCCCCTCGAAGAGGGCAAGTCCTACTACGCCAAGGCCCGCGAGCCCCGGAAGCTCGTCGTCCTGGAGGGCCTCAAGCACCGCCACGTCTACGAGGGCGAGGGCCTCGACCGCCTCCTCTCCCACGCCACCGGCTGGTTCGACGAGCACATGCCCGCGCGCCCCTGAGCCGACCCGCGACCTCACCACGAACACCCCCACGACACCGCACACGCGAGCACCCGTCATGAACCTCAAGAAAGCCCTCGAGCGAAACGGCGACCTCGGCGAAAACCCCTACATCGAAGGGCCTTACGCGCCCGTAGACGGTGAGATCGTGACCAGCGACGTCACCGTCATCGGCGAGATCCCCGCCGACCTGCGTGGCGTCTACGTGCGCAACGGGCCGAACCCGAGGTTCGGCATGAAGGGCCGCCACCACTGGTTCGACGGCGACGGCATGCTCCACTCCGTCCACTTCACCGACGACGGCGTCACCTACCGCAACAAGTACGTGCGCACCGAGGCGTTCGCCCGCGAGACCGCCGCCGACGACGGCCTCTGGTGGGGGCTCATGGAGCCCGCCATCCACAACCCCCGCGACATGCCTATCAAGGACACCGCGAACACCGACGTCATCTTCCACAACGGCAAGTTGCTCGCGCTCTGGTACCTCGCCGGGCAGCCCTACGCGCTCGACCCGGTCACGCTCGAGGCCCTCGGCCCCGAGACCTTCGGCGGCATGCTCGAGATGGACGTCTCCGCCCACGCCAAGGTCGACCCCGACACCGGAGAGGCCTTCTTCTTCGACCAGTCCTTCACGCCCCCCTACCTCGCGTACGGCGTCGCCGGCCCCGACGGCAAGCTCAAGCACGCCGTGCCCATCGAGGTCCCAGGCCCTCGCCAGCCCCACGACATGTCCATCACGAAGAACTACGCGATCCTGATGGACCTCTCGCTCTTCGCCGACCCGGAGGCGCTCGCCGCGGGCCGCTACAAGGTCGGCTTCCACGCCGACTACCCCAGCCGCTTCGGCATCATCCCCAGGCTCGGCGGCCCCGACGAGCTCCGCTGGTTCAGCGCCGAGCCCTGCTACATCTACCACGTCGTGAACTCGTGGGAGGAAGACGACGAGGTCGTCCTCGTGGGGTGCCGCGTCAAGGAGCCCGAGCCCACGGCCCGCATCGCCGGCCCGCTGGGCAAGATGCTCGCGTACCTGCGCCTCGACGCCCAGCTCTACCAGTGGCGCTTCGACATGAAGACGGGGCAGACCACCGAGGGCCCGCTCGACGACGCCAACACCGAGTTCCCCACGCTCGACGCCAGGCTCGTCGGCAAGAAGTCCCGCTACGCCTACAACGTCCACCTCTCCGACCACCCCACCCTGCTCTTCGACGGCATCTTCAAGTACGACCTCGAGCTCGGCGACACCCAGCGCCACTGGTTCGGCGAGGGCCGCTTCGGCTCCGAGGCTCCGTTCGCTCCGAGCGCCACTGGAACCGCCGAGGACGACGGCTACCTCGTCAGCTTCGTCTACGACCAGAACGAGGACCGCTCCGAGGTCGTCATCCTCGACGCCTCCGACATGACCGCCGAGCCGCTCGCGCGCGTCATTCTGCCCCAGCGCGTCCCGCTGGGCTTCCACGCCGCCTGGATCCCCCAGCACGAGCTCCCCTGAGCGCTCGCCAGGGGGCGCGAATGCCCCCTGGCGGCCCCTGGGCCGCCCTACGGGCTTTCGGCTAGAGATCCGTATATCAATAGGCACGGACAGCTCGAGCTGTCTCTTATACACATCTCCGAGCCCACGAGACAGGCAGAAATCTC
>CAJXPN010000137.1 GCA_913058025.1 uncultured Myxococcales bacterium
TCTACACAGAGTAGATCGTCGGCAGCGTCAGATGTGTATAAGAGACAGGATCAACTCGATGTTGTTGAAGCCCACGCCCTGCTTGCCGCGCCAGTCGATGCCGCCGAAGCGGCTGGAGACGTTCTGGACGGGCTGGCCCAGCGTCTTCCACACGGCCCCGCCCCAGCCCGCCTCGAAGGCGCGCATGATCTGCCGGCCGGAGTTCGTCGGCGGCGCGCTGGCGAGCCAGAACGGGTTCGGGGAGATGATGCCCGCAGTGTTGGATGTCAAATCAGGCATGTTTCAGATCTTCTGTGATGGTGCGGTGAATCGCCAGAGCGGCGCGTTTCCCTTCGTCGGCGGCGTTGACCACCTCTTTGCCGCCGTTGGCGCAGTCGCCACCCGCGAAGTACTTCGGCTTGCCCGTGGCGCCGTGCTCGTCGGTCACGACGCGGCCCCACTCGAGCTCGACGCCGTCGAGCTCCCCGAGCATGTCCGAGAGCTTGCTCTGGCCGATGGCCAGGAGCACGAGCTGAGCGCCCACCTCGAACTCCGTGCCCTCGAGGGCCTTCTTGTCGGGGCCGAGCTTGTGGCACCTGAGGCCCGAGAGGTTGCCGTCCTCGTCGGTCAGGAACGCCTCGGGCTGGCTCGACCAGCTGGCGAGCACGCCCTGCCTCTTCGCGGCGTCCCACTCGTGGGCGTAGCCGCTCATCACGGACTCGGTGCCGCGGTAGAGCATCGTCACGTTCTCGACGCCAAGGCCCCGGAGCTCACGGACGGCGTCCAGCGCGGTGTTGCCGCCGCCCACGACCACGGCGTGGCTCACGCCATCGAGCGACACGGTGCCGAGCTTGAACTTCGCGATGAAGTCCACGGCGCCGTGGATGCCCTCCGAGGCTGCCCCCGGCAGGTCCTTCATGTAGCGGTCGGGGCCGAGGCCCACGCCGAGGAAGACGGCGTCGAACTCCTCGTCGATGGCCTCCCATGAGACGTCGGCCGGGACCTCCTGGCCCCTGCGGATGTCGATCCCGCCGATCCCGAGCACCCAGTGCGCCTCCTCGAGCGCGCGGTCCGACTTCATCTTGTAGGGCGCCACGCCGTCGACGTTGAGGCCGCCGAGGTAGTCGTGGCGCTCGAAGATGGTGACGCCGTGGCCGAGCCTGCGCAGCTCGTGGGCCGCGGCCAGAGACGCCGGGCCTCCGCCGATGAGCGCCACCGACTTCCCCGTGTCCTCGCCCGCCTCGAAGAAGCGCGCGCCCTGGGCGAACGCCTGGTCCGTGGCGTAGCGCTGGAGCTTGCCGATCTCGATCGGCGGCACGCCCATGTCGGTGTACACGCAGTCTCCCACACACAGCACCTCCACCGGACACACGCGCGCGCAGCTCATCCCGAGGATGTTGGCCTCGAAGATGGTCTTCGCGGCCCCCATCGTGTTCTCCTCCGCGATGCGGCGGATGAAGGTCGGGATGTCGATCGAGGTCGGGCAGACCTTGATGCATGGCGCGTCGAAGCAGTAGAGGCAGCGGTTCGCCTCGGCGAGCGCTTGCCCCTCGGTGTAGGGGGGCTTGTAGTCTTTGAAGACGACCTCGGTGCGGTCATCGGGGAGTTTCGTCATGGGTCGACTCGTTGGCTGGGGGATGGGAGCAGGCGGTCAGTGTGTTCCGGGCGCGTGGGGCGTCACCGCTCGAAGTATTCGGCGTCGATCACGTCGAGCGCGCTGTCGACGATCGCGAAGCACTCGAGCAGCTGCGCCTCGGTGATGCAGAGCGGCGGGTTACACATGAAGCTCCCCCAGCGCACGAAGGTGAAGAGGCCCTTCTCACGGAAGAGCTCGCCCAGGCGCTTCATCGCCGGGCTCGTGCCGTTGTAGGGGGCCATGCGCTCGCCCTGGGCGTTCTTCTGCAGGTCGATCATGCCGAAGAGGCCGATGTTCCTGGCCTGGCGAATGCAGGGGTGCTTCTCGGTCAGGCGATCCATCTCTCGACGCATCACCACCCCCATCTTCTGGGAGTTCTCGACCAGGCGCTCCTCCTTCATGACGTCGATCACGGCGGACGCCGTGGCCAACGAGAGCGCGTGCGAGTTGTAGGTGAGCCCACCCCAGAACACGTTGTCCTGGAAGTGCTTGGCGATCTTGTCGCTCACGCACATCGCGCCCAGCGGGGTGTAGGAGCTGGTCAGGCCCTTGGCGATCGTCACGATGTCGGGCTCGATGCCCGCGTGCTCGAACGCGAACATCTTCCCCGTGCGCCCGAAGCCCGCCATCACCTCGTCGCAGACCATCAGGATGCCGTACTTGTCCAGGAGCGCGCGCAGCCCGACGAGGTAGCCGTCGGGGGGCGCGAGGACGCCGTTGGTGCCGGTGACCGTCTCGATGAACATCGCGGCGATGGTCTCGGGGCCCTCGTACATGATCGTCTCTTCGAGGTAGCGCAGGTTGTTGCGCGTGATCTCCTCGTCGGTCTCGCCGAACGAGTAGTCGTAGGGCCAGGGGTCGAAGACGTGGACGAACCCGGGGGAGCCGGGCTCGTTGGGCAGGCGCCGCGGGTCGCCGGTGAGCTGCATCGTGGCGTTGGTGGCGCCGTGGTAGCTGCGGTAGCGGCTCAAGATCTTGAACCGGCCGGAGTACATGCGCACGGCCTTGATGGCGTTCTCGTTGGCCTCGGCGCCGCTCAGCGTGAAGAAGGACGTGTTGATGTTCGGGGGCATCAGCTCGGCGAGCTGCTGGCCGAGCCTGGCGCGCGGGATCGTGGCGCTGGCGGGGAAGGAGTAGAGGAGCTGGGCGTCCAGCTGGGCCTTCATCGCGGCGATGACCTTGGGGTGCGCGTGCCCGATGTTCACGCTCATGAGCTGAGAGTTGAAGTCGTAGTAGCGCTTGCCGTCGGGGCTGTAGAGGAAGATGCCCTCCGTGCGCTCGATGGGCATCGGCGCGACCGAGCCCGAGGCCGCCCAGGTGTAGAGTGTGTGCTTCTTGCACAGGTCGATCATGGTGTTCTGATCCATCAGATTCACGCTCACATCGAGAGGGATGCCTCCAAGACAGGCATCGAGTTCAAAGGAAACCGAGAGGGCCCAGACGACGGGCCCTCGCGCTCGAAACAAGAGAAAGCTCAGGACAGACGAGGCCTCAGGACATCCAGTTGGCGTCCTTCTGGACGGCCCACTTCGAGGTCACCTTCTTGGGCTGGGTCCAGAACCTGAACCCGTCCCAGCCGGTGATGTCTCCGGTGCCGAACTTCGAGTGGTTCCAGCCGCCGAAGCCGAACGGCTCGCGGGGCACGGGGACGCCGATGTTCACGCCGCACATGCCCGCGGACACCTGGTTGATCACCTTCCTGGCGACCTCACCGTTGGTCGTGTAGACGCTGCTGGCGTTGCCGTACTCGCTGGAGTTCTCCAGCGCGATCGCCTCCTCCAGGTTCTTCACGCGCACGATCGAGAGCACCGGGCCGAAGATCTCCTCGCACGAGGCGGGGATGTCCGCGGTCACGTCGTCGAGGATCGTCGGGCCGACCCAGCTCCCGCCGGCGTCCGCGTCCTGCCCGCGGCCGTCCAGGAGGACCTTCGCGCCGAGCTCACCCGCCTGGGTGATGTAGGCGTTGATGCGCTTCTTGGCAGCGTCGGAGATGACGGGCCCGAGCTGCTCGCCGGTCTTGACCTGGCCCGCCTGCTTGACGAGCTCGTCGATGATCGGGTCCACGTCGCCCACGGCCACCAGCACGCTCGCGGCCATGCAGCGCTGCCCCGCGCACCCGACGAAGCTCGCCAGGACGTTCTGCGCGGTCAGCTCCAGATCCGCGTCGGGCACCACGATGAGGTGGTTCTTGGCGCCGCCGAGGCAGACCACGCTCTTTCCGGACTGGGCGGCGCGCCCGTACACGATCCTGGCCACGGTCGTCGACCCCACGAACGCCAGCGCGCGGATGTCCGGGTGGTCACACAGCGCCTCGACGGCGCCCTTCCCGCCCTGGACGACGCTGAAGATGCCGTCGGGGAGGCCCGCCTCCTGGAGCAGCGCCGCCAGCTTCAACGCGGACAGCGGGACGACCTCGCTGGGCTTGAGGATGAACGCGTTACCGGCCACGAGCGCCTGGGGCATCATCCACAGCGGCACCATGCACGGGAAGTTGAAGGGCGTGATGCCCGCGACGATGCCAAGCGGCTCGTGGGTGACCTGACAGGTCACCCCTCGGCTGACCTCGAGCTGCGTGCCCGCGGCGATGTTGGGCAGCGCGCAGCCGTACTCGACACACTCGATGCCCTTGAGCACCTCGGCCTTGGCCTCGCCGTAGAGCTTGCCGTTCTCGTGGGACACCAACCACGTGAGCTCCTCCAGATCGCGGATCATCAGCTCGCGAAGGGCGTAGAGCACCGCCCCTCGCTCCCTGATCGGCAGCTCTTGCCAGCCGCTCAGGGCCTCCTTCGCTGCGCGCACCGCGTCATCGATGTCCTGCGCGCTCGAGAGCCCGACCGTGCAGATCGCCTTGCCATGTCGAGG
This sequence comes from uncultured Myxococcales bacterium, assembly GCA_913058025.1. Taxonomy (GTDB): domain Bacteria; phylum Myxococcota_A; class Bradymonadia; order Bradymonadales; family Bradymonadaceae; genus CAJXPN01. The sequence continues at coordinate 4,478 of CAJXPN010000137.1, forward strand.
GTTCAAGATGTCGAGCTTGCCCTCGCCCGTGGGCTCGACCCACTGGCCACCGATCCAGTTCTCAGCGTTGGAATAGGAGGTGAACGCGTAGGAGGTCGCGCCGAACTTGGGGAGTGTCGTAGTCGTCATGAGTGAAATCACCGAAGAGAAGTTTGGAAACCCAAGGAACAGAGGCCGAGGACGCGCGCTTCATTGAGTAAGAAGCGCGCGCCCTGGGGGCTCGCTCACGCAAACGGAAAAGGTCGTTACAGGTCGTCAGCTGCGGTCGACGCCCTTCGCCGCGAGCAACGAGCTCCGGGCGTTCGAGGCGTTGATGTAGGGCGCGAAGGGCTTCCTCGGGATGTACTTCCCGGCGCCCTTCGTGGTGCGGAGCTCGCCATCCTTCCAGACCACCGTGCCGCGGCTCAGCGTCACCATGGCGTTGCCCGTGACCTCCATCCCCTCGTAGACGTTGAAGTCCACGTTCTGGTGGTGGGTCTTCGCGGAGATGGTGCGCGTGGACTCGGGGTCCCAGATCACGAGGTCCGCGTCCGCGCCGACCTTCACGCACCCCTTCTGCGGGTACATGTTGAAGATCTGGGCGGTGTTGGACGAGGTGATCTTGACGAACTCCACCGGCGTCAGCCGCCCCGTGCGCACGCCCTGATCCCAGAGCACGCTCATGCGGTCCTCGATGCCGGGGGTGCCGTTCGGGATGAGGCGGAAGTCGTCCTTGCCCGCAGACTTCTGCGGGGTGCAGAAGCAGCAGTGGTCCGTCGCGGTGGTGTGCAGGTTGCCACCCTGGATCCCGCGCCACAGCGCCTCCTGGTGGGAGACGTCGCGGAACGGCGGGCTCATCACGTGGTGGGCTGCCTGCTCCCAGTCCGTGTCGCGGTACACGCTCTCGTCGATGACCAGGTGCTGCGCCAGGACCTCGCCGTACACGCGCTGCCCCTCGCTCCTGGCGCGGGTGATCGCCTCGAGGCTCTGCCGGCAGGAGTTGTGGACGATGTAGAGGGGGACGCCCAGGACCTCGGCGATGCGGATCGCGCGGTTGGCGGCCTCGCCCTCGACCTCGGGGGGGCGCGAGAGCGCGTGGCCCTCGGGGCCCGTGATCCCCTGCTCGAAGACGCGCTTCTGTAGCTGGAAGACCAGCTCGCCGTTCTCCGCGTGCACGGTGCAGAGGGCGCCGAGCTCCTTGACCCTCGTGAAGCTCGCGATGAGGACCTCATCGTCGACCATGATCGCGTTCTTGTACGCCATGAAGTGCTTGAAGCTGTTGACGCCGTGGTCACGGACCAGCTCTCCCATCTCCTCGCTCACCTGGTCGGACCACCACGTCACCGCGACATGAAAGGCGTAGTCGCACGCGCTCTTCTCGGCCCACCCGCGCCAGTTGTCGAACGCCTCGAGCAGGCTCTGCTGGGGCGAGGGGATCACGAAGTCGATGATGCTCGTGGTGCCGCCGGCGGCGCCGGCGCTGGTGCCCGTGAAGAAGTCCTCGCTGGCCACCGTCCCCATGAAGGGGAGCTCCATGTGCGTGTGCGGGTCGATGCCGCCGGGGATGACGTAGCACCCCGAGGCGTCGAGCTCCTCGGCACCAGCGGGCACCTCCAGGTCATGACCCACCGCGGCGATCGTCTCGCCATGGATCAGCACGTCTGCTCGGAATTCTTGATCTGCGGTGACCACGGTGCCACCGCGGATGATTTTGAACTGTGTGGTCATGGTGGGCGAACTCGGATGGTTTGGGGGATAGTCGAGGAGGAGGAAGAAGAAGAAGACGCCGCTGCGGCGCCCTCTGTCGTGGCCTGGTGCGTGTCGCGAGGGTGCATGCACGTCATGGACATGGAGCCGCTCTACCCTCGTAATCCCCTCTCGAGGGTGGGCGCGACGCCTGCTGCCAACCCCTTGTATTCTGGACCATTCTCATGGTGCCGACACAAGGCCATCAAAACGTGAGCGTCGTCATTTTTAACCAACTCACTCCGCATGTACAACCCACATTCCCACTCCAGATGTGGTTGCAAACCGCCACAGTGCCCGGCGCCGGGGTCAAGCCCCCCGACGGCGCTCCGATCGCTCCAGCCCGACCGACGGCCTAGGACTCCTCGATCCCCTGGGAGAACGCCACCAGGCCACGCTCCTCGTCGGTGCCGGGGATGACGTTGTCGAGCAGCAGCGCGCAGAACGCGCCCACTGCCATGCCCGTGCCACCCAGGGTGTTGACGATGCTGTTGAGCCACTCGGGGCCCGAGTCCATCGGCGTGTTCAGGAAGTACTCGGGCATGCTCAGGCCCATGAACAGCGAGAACCCCAGGATGAAGAGGTTGCGCCCGAGGTTGAGGTTGACGAACTGGAGGTTCGACAGGCCCACGCTGGCGATCATGCCGAACATGACGCAGTACATCCCGCCCACGATGGGCTGCGGGATCGAGGTGAAGAGCGCGCCGAACTTCGACACCATCCCCAACACGATCATGAACATCGCGCCGGCCTGGACCACTCGTCTCGAGCCCACGCGGGTCAGCCCGATCGCCCCGATGTTCTCCGAGTAGCTCGTCGTGCCGTTGCCGGTCCCCATGATCCCGGCGATCAGGCACCCGATGCCCTCGAACGTGATCCCGCGGTTGATCGTCTTCGCGGTGGGCACCGGCGCCCCGGAGAGCCTGGCGCACGCGTAATAGTCGCCGATGCTCTCGACCATGCTGGCCAGGACGCCTGCCAGCATGCCCACGAACGCCGCCGCGCCGAACTGGGGCAGCCCCCACTGGAACGGCATCGGGACGCGCACCCAGGGCGCGGCCCAGAAGTTCTCGAGGCTCGTGTACGAGGGGTGACCGGGCTCGAACACGCCCGTGGCCGAGCACAGCGCCGCCACGCCCCACGCCCCCAGGATCGCCAGCAAGATCGGGTAGAGCGCGAACGCCTTGTTGGCGTTCCTGAGCACCTGGCTGAACAGGATCATCAGCGCGATCGTGAGCCCGCCGATGGGCCAGTGGGTGCCCGCCACGGGCGCGCCGAACTTGAACAGCGAGAGCCCGATGAGCGCGATCGTCGGCGCGATCGTCAGCGGCCCCACGAACTTCAACATCCGGCCGACCAGCCCGCTCGCTCCGACGACGATCTCGAACAGCGCGCCCAGGATCACGGCCCCCTGCACGTGCTGCATCCGCACCTCCCAGCCCGCGTCACTCAACGAGGCCATCCCGCAGATCGCGATCGCCGGCGCCAGGAACGAGAACGTCCCGCCCTGGACGATCGGCAACCGGTTGCCGAACGACGTCTGGAGCAAGGTCGCGATGCCGCTGACCAGGAACATCGTCCCGATCAACCAGCCCACCTCCACCGGGTTCGTGATGCCCAGCTTCGGCGCCATCAGGAGCGGGACCGCCAGCGTGGAGCCGAACATCGTCAGGTAGTGCTGGAGCCCGAGCGCCAGGCTCTGTGGCAGCGGCGGCTCGTCGTCGATGGAGTAGAGCAGATCAGGTTGGTCAGCAGGTGTGGACACGACGAAGCCTCGGGTCGGTTGGAGAGTGGTCAATCATCATGACTACAGGGTGCCACACTCCACTTCGTACCAAAACGGGCCTGTTCCATGACGTTCGACCCAGGATCGAGCGGCCGAGGCCCTTCACCACGCCCGCTGCTGACAGGGGCGCACGGGGGTGGTAGAGCGCGGGAGTGACTCGGTGAGCCCACCCCAAGGCTGTCTCTTATACACATCTCCCGAGCCCACGAGACAGGCAGAAATCTCGTATG
>CAJXPN010000138.1 GCA_913058025.1 uncultured Myxococcales bacterium
AGCGGAGGTTGTGGTCGTGCGCCTCGACCGAAGGGAGAGACGTGCGAGCGATGCGTAGCCAAGAAAAAAGCGCGATGCGTAGCCAAGAAAAAGAGAGAACCTATCTCACTTCTTGTCCTTGAGCTTGATGTTGCCCTCGAGGATGTCCTTGGCCGTCGACTTCACGAAGAACTCCTTGTCGTCCTTGAGCTTGGTCGCGAGCTTCTTGGCCTTCGGGTCGGTCTCGCCGATGAACCGGAGCGCGCTCGATCGCGCGGTCTTCTCGTTCTTGGTCTCGAGCGCGAGCACCTCGGCGACGGCCATCGCCTTCGCCTTCTGCTCAGGGGTCGACTTCTTCTGAGAGTACAGGTACTTGAGCGCCGACGAGGTGAAGCTCGAGGCGACCTTTCCTTCCTTGGCCTTGCCCTCGATCAGCGTCAGGAGCGCGTCCCACTCGGTGGTGCAGCCGCCGCCGTGGGGGAAGAACGAGGCGTGGTAGGCCGAGTGCCCGGCGACGTCCTTGTCCTTATCCGAGGCGAGCTCGAGCCAGAGCTTGCAGACCGCGTCCTTCTTGTTCGACGGGTTGCCGACCCAGAAGCTCTTCGAGGCCGCCAGGCGGACCTTGTCGTTCTTGTCGGTCTTCGTGATCCCCGCGACGAAGTCGAAGTTGGCGTCGGAGCGATTGTGGAAGAGGAAGCCGCCGACGGCGGCCGCGCGGACCTCGTCGAGGGGGTGATCCGTGATGAGCGACTTGAGCGCGGCGAGCTGGCCGCTCTTCTCGCCGTCGATCTTGGCGACCGCGTCGCCCATCACGGGCGCGATCGAGACGTCCTTCTCGGCGTTGACGGCCGCGATGACCGCGGTCGCCATGGCGGAGTCCTCTCGGTAGGACTTGCCGTTGGACTTGAGCGCGGTCGCTCCGAGCCAGCGGACCTCGGGCTTGGGGTCGGCGAGGAAGTTCACCAGCGTCTTGTCCGCGGCGCCCTTCTTGAGCTCGTCGGCCTTGCGCCACTCCTTGGCCTCGTCGCACTTGTGGTCGGGCCTGCCGCTCTTCCACTCACACGCCAGCGCCGCCTTGGCCAGCTCGACGACCTTCGCGTCGTTCGACGGGTCCTCGATGCCCTTCGGCGTCTTCACCTCCGGCGGGGGCGTCTTGCTGGCGGCGCCCTCATCGGTCTTGGGCGAATCCGAGGTCGCAGCCTCTTTCTTGTCGCACGCGGTCATCGTCATCGCTCCCGCGAGGAGCAGCGCCATCGTCCATTTCGTATTCATAACAGGCCTCTCGTACATAATCGTAGTGTTCAGAGCGCGCCTCGAGGGCGCGCAACGAGGTTGATTCATCGGCGTTTTTTTACGCGCGCGATCCGCAACGCGCAAGCGGAGGGCTCAGGCGTCGAGCTTCTGCATCAGCAGCGAGCGCGCCTCCTTGGCGTTGGCGCGTCCTCGCGTGGCCTGCATGACCTGGCCGATGAAGAAGCCCACCAGGGCCTTCTTCCCGCCGCGGTAGGCCGCGACCTCGTCGGGGTTGGCCTCGAGGACGCCGTCGATGGCCGTCTCGAGCACGCTCGAGTCCTCGATCTTGCGCAGGCCGAGGCGATCGACGACCTCGGCGGCCTCGCCGCCGCTCGTGAGCAGCTCCTCGAAGACCGCCTTCGCGCCGGTCTGCGTGATCTCGCCCGCGTCCAACAGGCCCACGAGCCCGCCCAGACCAGCGGGCGTGATCGCGAGCTCCGAGAGCTCGCGATCCTTGAGCTCGCGCAGGAGGTCGTTGACCACCCAGTTCGCCACCGACTGCGCGTCGGCGTGGACGGCGACGGCGCCCTCGAAGAACGCGGCGACCTCGTCGTCGACCGACAGGATGTCGGCGTTCTCCTCGCTCACGCCGAGCTCGTCCTTGTAACGCGCGTAGCGCGCCGCGAGCTCGGGGCTCTCCTGGCGCGCGTTCACGCGCTCGTCCTCACGCGAGCGGCGCTCCGGGCGCCGCTTCGTGCGCTCGCTCTTGACCCTGGTGGGAGCCTTCTCCTTCTTCGGCGCCTCGCCCGACGCGCGCGCGACCTGCTTGGCCCAGCCGTCCTTGAGCGTGACGACCCTGTTGAACACGAGCGATCCGGCTGCCGAATCGACGAGGTCGACCATGAAGTAGCCCAGGCGCTCGAACTGGAAGCGATCGCCAGGCTCGGAGCCCAGGACCGACGGCTCGATCACGCCGCGCCTCACCACGAGCGACTCGTCGTTGAGGGCCTCGATGAAGTCGCGCTCCGGGTCGGACTCCGGCTCGGCCTCCGTGAAGAGGCGGTCGTAGAGGCGCAGCTCACAGGGCACGCCGCGCTCGGCGCTCACCCAGTGGATCGTGCCGTCGGGCTTGCGCCCATCCGGCGCCTTCCCACCCAATGTGTCCACGTCGTAGGTGCACGTGAGCTCGGCGACCTCGCCGTCCTCACCCAGGACGACGTCCTCACACCTCAGGAAGAACGCGCCGCGCAGGCGGACCTCGCCGCCGGGCGTCAGGCGACGCCAGCCCTTGGGCGGCTCGAGCGCGAAGTCACCGCGCTCGATGTAGAGCTCGCGCGTGAACGGCACCGAGCGCGAGCCCTCCTTGCCGATCTCGGAGGGCCACTCCTCGATGTCCAGGTCGACGACCTCCCCAGCGGGGAGGTTCCTGACCGTCACCTTGAGCGGCTCCGTAACGCAGAAGCGGCGCGGCGAGCGGGCGTTGAGGTCGTCGCGGATCGAGTACTCGAGCTTGCCGATGTCGACCATGCTGTTCGACTTCGCCACGCCGATCATCTCGCAGAAGGACTGGATCGACGCGGGCGTGTAGCCGCGCCGACGCAGGCCCGCGATCGTGGGCATCCTGGGGTCGTCCCAGCCCGAGACGTGGCCCTCCTCGACGAGCCTGAGCAGCTTGCGCTTGCTCATGACCGTGTACTCGAGCTTGAGGCGCGCGAACTCGGTCTGCTCGGTGCGCGGGCGCGCGAAGCCGACCGCGTCCAGGACCCAGTCGTAGAGCTCCCGGTTGTTGTCGAACTCGAGCGTACACAGCGAGTGCGTGATCTCCTCGATCGCGTCCTCGAGGCAGTGCGCGTAGTCGTACATCGGGTAGATGCACCACGCGTCACCGGTCCTGTGGTGGTCGGCGTGCTTGATCCTGTAGAGCAGCGGGTCGCGCATGAGCATGTTCGGGGACGTCATGTCCGCCCGCGCGCGCAGCACGTGCGAGCCCTCCGGGAACTCGCCGGCGCGCATCCTGCGGAACAGGTCGAGGTTCTCCTCGACGCTGCGCGCGCGGTGCGGGCTCTCGATCCCAGGCTTCCCGAGCTCTCCGCGCTGCGCGCTGATGACCTCGGCGGGCTGGCTGTCGACGTACGCGAGGCCCTTCTCGATGAGCGACTCGGCCCAGGAGTACATCCGCTCGAAGTAGTCCGAGGCGAAGAACAGGTGCTCTCCCCAGTCGAACCCGAGCCACTTCACGTCGGCCTGGATCGAGTCGACGTACTCGACGTCCTCCTTCACCGGGTTCGTGTCGTCGAAGCGCAGGTGGCAGCGGCCGTCGTAGTCGCGCGCGAGCCCGAAGTTCAGGCAGATCGACTTCGCGTGCCCGATGTGGAGGTAGCCGTTGGGCTCGGGCGGGAACCGCGTGACGACGCCTTGATACTTACCCGCCTCGAGATCCTCGTCGATCATCGTACGGATGAAGTTCCTCGGGGCTCCGGCGTCTTCGCCGTGGTCGTTCACGTCGCTCTCTGCGCTCATGCCAGTCGCTCTCTTTGGAAGTGGAGAAAGTGGGGGTGCTCGAACCGGGCGGCTTGCGCATCGCCCGCTCCGGGCTACCTTATCCGAAACGTGTGCGGTGTGAAGACGTGACGTCTCTTCCGCCCACGATCAATCTACCCGCGCATGCACGCGCGCTGTTCCCACGATTCGGAGCCCGGCATGACAGAGAACGCGCTGTACGGCGTACAGGTCGAGTTCGTCCTCGACGACACCGACGAGGTCTACGCCCGCGCGACCATCCCCGCGAACCAGCTCGTCGCGCTGCCAGAGGTCGCCAGCCAGGGCACCGTGATCTCGCTGGGACAGCTCGAGTGGGTGGTCACCTCGGCGATGCCCCTGCGCCGCTCAGAGGCCGCAGTGTGGGGCGTCTGGCGCATCCGCGGGAGCGCCGGGCAGGCGCCGCCGCCTCCCACCATCAGCGAGATCGACTCCGCCCGCGGCGAGGGCGACGTCCCCGAGGGCTCGCTCGTGATCCCGCCCCACGCGTGGCGCCAACTCGAGGTGCTCTCACCCGAGCTCGGCGACGCCGTCGACCAGGAGGTCGAGCTCGTAAAGGACGCGCTGCGAAACGGCCAGGCCGCGTGGCCGCATGTGCGCGACATCGTCGGCCCGTGCCGCCCGTTCGCCTTCGACGCCGAGCGCCTCATGAGCGTGCTCGGCGTCGCGCGCGCGTTCCCTGGCGTCTCCATCGGGCACCTCGACGAGGACACCGAGCCCGACCTCCTCGTCGGAGGCTTCGCGTTCGTCACCGACGAAGGCACGCTCTTCTATGGCGTGTCGGGCGACGACGAGATCGTCGAGATCCTGGGCATCCTCGACACCAACCGCGAGGACCGCGGCGCCTTCCAGCGCGACCTCGCCGTACTCCAGGACGACGTCCTCCAGTCCGACGACATGATCCTCATCCCCTGGCTCACCGTACGCCCGGACGAGGATGACTGACTCCGGACCAGACCCCGCGGGCGAGGACCCCTGGGAGAACGCGCTGCGCGAAGGCGAGACCTGCTGGAGGCTCGCGCGCGGCGGGCGAGCGCGCGCGCTCGTCGACGGCGCAGACTACTTCGCCCACCTCGACGAGGCGCTCGATCACGCCCGCCGGGAGATCTACATCTGCGGCTGGGCCTTCGACGAGCACATCCGGCTGGACCCCGAGCACTCCACGCAGACCCTGGGCGAGCGCCTCGTCGCGCTCACCCGCGAGCGCCCCTGGATCTCGATCTACATCCTGCTCTGGGACGCAGCCGCGCTGATGTCCTGGTCGGACACGTTCTTCCCCATCTTCACCCAACCCAAGCTCCGCGGCCGCAAGCACATCATCATGCGCTACGACGACCGCTACCCGCGCGGCGGCTCGCACCACCAGAAGTTCGTCGTGATCGACGACTCGATCGCGTTCGCCGGCGGGATCGACCTCGCGCCCGGGCGCTGGGACACCCGCGAACACCTCCCCACGGACCCCCGCCGCGTCGACGCCAAGGGTGTCCACCACGGCCCCTTCCACGACCACCAGATCGCGCTGGACGCATGCGGCGCGCGCCTGATCGGGGACTGGTTCCGGGAGCGCTGGGGTCGCTGCCCACCACACGACGAGCTCACCGCGCCCAGCCCGATCGAGCAGATCTGGTTCGAGGACCCGCACCCCTTCGAGTTCCACGGCGTCGACGTCGGAGTCGCGCTGACCGACCCCTTCGGCGAGCCGCACGACCACAGCGTCGCGCTCCTCTATGAGGAGACGATCGCGCTGGCGAAGGGCTGTATTTACATTGAAAACCAATACCTTACATCCAAAGTCATCGCCCGCGCGCTCGCCGATCGGCTGCGCGAAGACCGCCCACCCGAGATCGTGATCGTCGGGCCTCGGCAGCCGTCCGGGTGGCTCGAAGAGGTCACCGTCGGGCTGCTGCGCTGGAGGTGCGTGGACCTGCTGCGCGAGGCCGACACGCGAGACCGTCTCGGGATCTACTACCCGATGGCGTCGGTCGAGGAGGACCTGGAGACCTACGTCCACGCCAAGCTCATGATCATCGATGACCGGATGCTGCGCATCGGCTCCGCGAACATCGCGCGCCGCTCGCTGGCGACCGACTCCGAGCTCGACGTCGCGATCGTCCTCCCCGCCTGGGACCTGGTCCAACGCGCCAGGATGCGGGCGCTTCGTGACTCCCTGCTCGCCGAGCACCTCGGCGTCCCAGACGTCGGGCTCGACGCAGGCGCGTCGGCCATCTCCTGGATCGAGTCGCACCGGGGCGCGTCGGACCGGACGCTGGCGCCGCTCGGAGAGGCGCCGTCGATCGCCGACCGCGGCTTCGCCGAGCACGGGGACCTGCTGTTCGACCCGGCCGAACCTCTCAACGCCTCGGTGATCGCTGAGGCGTTCATCGGGCGCCCCACCAAGGAGCGCCTGCTCCGCCGCCTCCCCATCGGCTTCTTCAGCGTGCTCGCGTTCTGCCTCGTGCTCGTGGCCTGGCGCTTCGACCTGCTCTCACTGGGCGCGGACTTCGACATCGCGCGCGACTGGATGACCTTCGAACTCTCCACGAACCGTGGCGCTCTGCTCGTGCTCGGCCTCGCCTCGCTCGTCTCACTCATCGGCGCGCCCTCCATCATCATCTGCGCGCCGCTCTCACTGGTCGGGAGCCTGCTCCAGGCCGCGTCGATCACGCTCGCCGGGTGCCTGATCGCGGCCGCGATCTCCTACGCGCTCGGGCGGCTCATGGGCCGCCACCTCGTGCGCAAGCTGCTCGGCCTGCGCGTCAACGAGATCAGCAAGGACATGATGCGGCGCGGGATCTTCTCGTTCGCGCTCCTGCGCGCCATCCCCGTGACCGCGCAGACCCACGTCGGCATCATCGCCGGCGCCTCCCGCGCGCGTATCGACTACTACGCCTTCGGCTCCCTGATCGGCTACTTCTGGCAGATCGTAATCGCATCCGTCTTCGCGCTCGCGCTCGACCTCTTCATCGAGGCCCCCAACACGACCACCTCGGTCATCCTGCTCGCCACCATCTACGGCGGCTGGGCGGCGCTCCAGTCCGTCGCGGCGGCGCTGCGACGCAGGCGGATCTCATCGTGAGGTGTGCCATGGAGAACCCTGAGGCGCCTCAAAAGCCCATCGACAGGTTCACGCCCCAGCGCGGCGCCTCGTCCTGCTCGAGCTCCCAGGTGAAGCCCATCCCGAACGGCATCATCAGCATGTTCAGGCCGACCCCCAGACGCAACGCAGCCTGGTTCGTCAGCGACCGAGAACGCGCACCCACGGACCCGTACACGTGCAGCGGCACGTAGGTCGGGTTGCGCCAATCCTCGAGCCCCCAGTCGGCGTCGGGGACCATGGCCGCGCCCACACGTAGCGTCGGGATGTAGTAGGTCGCGGACCTGCCGTCCCAGAGCGCGTGCGGCTCGACCTCCAGACCCAGTGACGCGAACGGCGCCCACCACCTGTCGAGGTCGGGGCCCGCGATCGCTCGGACCCCGAGCCAGAGAGACGGGTAGAAGTACCCCGTGTCCTCGGCGGCGATGTCGTCGCTCGGCGAGTCGCTGAACATCGTGTTGATCGAGAGCGCACCCGTCGGCACGAACGTCACCAACGGCTTGCTCTCCTCCTGGGAGAAGCCCTCCGAAGCGCACAGAGCGCTCGCGAGCACGATCATCGCGCAGATCGATCGCTTCATCAGAACCCCACCCCGCCAGAGAAGATCCAACGCGGCGCGCGTCGGGTAGAGTCGAGCTCGGTCACGAGCTCGAACACGAACAGCCCCAGCCGCGAGTTCACGCCGAAGCGACCTCCCGCCACGCCACCTCGCTCCGAGAACACCACCCCTGCGCTCAGCCCGTAGGTCTGGCCGAACAGCCACTCCTCGAAGAAGCCGTGGCTCCTGGCGAACTGACGCGTGTGGCCGACACGAATCATCGGCACGAACGCCAACCTCCCGACCCCCGGCGGCTCGACGCGCACGCCGAGCGACGCGAACGACCCCCACGTGGGCTCATATCCGACCTCCACCGTGCGCAGCTTCACCCCCAGCCAACCCGCCGCGTAGTTCGACAGGCGGTCGACCTCCTCGTCGGGCGACCGCGCCGGCACGAACCTGTGATCGTACACCCCGGTCAGCTCCACCGTGGGCGAGAGCTCGAACCCTCCCTCGTCTGCGTACGCCAACCAGGGGGCACACACGACGAACGAGAGGATCGACAGACACAGCTTCCATGGGTTCATGCACGCCTCCTTCGAGGGGTGCCAACGAAGCCTGAACCGAACGGATCTGATTCGACGCGCTCTTTGGTGATCCGGGCTCACTACGTGATCCTGGCTCGCGGGAGGCTTCGCACTGAATGGAAGGTGGCTCGAGGAGGGTAGGCAGGCAGAAGGCTGATGGTGGTTGGGCACAGCTCGCGCGCTCTTTAGTGGTCCTTGCTCGCTCCGCTCGCGGCGGACGGCTCGCGCGGTGTCCTCGCC
>CAJXPN010000139.1 GCA_913058025.1 uncultured Myxococcales bacterium
TACGAGATTTCTGCCTGTCTCGTGGGCTCGGAGATGTGTATAAGAGACAGCCGCGAGGCGGGGCGCGCTCTCAGTGTCGAGGTCTCAGGATGGACTCAGAACTCGCTGGAGTCGAACATGATGTAGTTCGAGCGGGCCTTCTTGCGCTTGACCATGCGCTTGGCGGGGGCGCTGCTCGGGGCGTTGCGGCCCATCTCGGCGTTCATGACGTTGAGCTCCTCGTCGACGCGGTCGAAGTCGCCGCCGAGCTTGTAGCGTGTGTTGGCGGCGCGGGTGCGGACCTGCTGGCGCTCGATGATCTTGATGGCGGCGCTGGAGTCACCCGAGCCGTAGGCGTCCATGGCCTTCTGCATCGACTGGGCGACCTCGACCTGCTGGACTCGGCTGATGACGTGCGTGTTGACCAGGGTCGCGACGAGCGCGGCGTCCTCGGTGACGGCGATGTCGAGCGCGACGGACTGGTTGGCCTGGTTGTCGGACTGGACGACGTCGGTGTAGCTGAGCGAGACGTTCATGAGCTTGTCCTTGCCCACCTCGAGCGTGTCGGCCTTGAGCTTGAGGAGGACGTTCTTGGACTGCTCGGAGTAGAACTCGGCGAGCGAGATCATGATCTTGTCGTCGACCTGCTGGTAGGGGAAGCCGAAGAGCTCGGAGAGCTCGACGCCCTCGGCGAGGTCGATGACGAGCGCGGTGTTGCGGGCGACGGTCGAGCTCAGGCTCTTGATCTCCTTGTCGAACGCGGCGGCGATCGCCATCGAGTTGTCGACGAAGTAGTAGTTGCCGGCGCCGACGTTGGCCATGCGGGTCATGACGTCCTCGTTGTAGTCGAGGCCCACGCCGATGGTGGAGACGGAGACGCCGCGCTTGAGCGCGTCACGGGAGAGGTTCTCGAGTCCGTCCGAGCTCACGACGCCGATGTTGGCGTTGCCGTCGGACATGAGGATGACGCGGTTGACGGCGCCGGTGTTGCCCCAACGCATGACCTCGGTGAGGCCGCGCTCGAATCCACCCGAGAGGTTCGTGCCGCCGCTCTGGACGATGTTGTCGATGGCGTAGTGCATCTGAGCGCGGTTGCCGCTGTTGGCGGGGCCGGAGGCGAAGTCGACCTTGACGTCCGAGCCGTAGGACACGATGGCGACGCGGTCGTTCTGATCGAGGCGGTCGACGAGGCGACGCGCGGCGTTCTTGGCCTTGACGATCTTGTCGCCGGCCATCGAACCGGAGCGATCGATGACGATGGCGAGGTTGAGCGGCGGGCGCTTCGCGCCGGAGTACTTCATCGCCTGGATGTCGATGGTGGCGTAGAGCTCACCGTCGGCGCCGACCTCGAGGTAGCCGTTCGAGCTCGTGGACGCCAACTTGAGGGTGCCCTCCGAGGTCCCGTCGACGTTGGGAGGCGCGTCCTTCCTGTCGTCGACGGTGGGCGTGGGCGTGGTCACGACGGGCTGGACGCCGTCGATGACAGGCTGTTGGTCTTTCTTGAGGCTGCCGTAGTAGATGGCCGCGGCGAGGAGGAGGCCGACCACGGCTGCGATGGATGCGAACTTCTTCATGGCTTGGGATTCTCCGTCTTGCGCTTCGTATCTTGGATTCCTGTCCCCCCGCTCGTCGTGAGCGGAGGTCCGAGGCCGATATCAGTGACACGACGGTCAGGGTGACGAGGATCTAAAAAGATCGAGAAACGTCGACGAGGGCCGTCTTGCATCGAGGAGGCAACACCGCGCCAGCGCGTGTATCATCCTCGAGTGTCGAGGTTTGTGACACCCGAGTGGTCCATGGGTTCCTCAAACAGGTGAGGTGGCGCGTGTCGAGGTCAGGTGCGACAGAGGGTACGACGAGCGAGAGCACGAGGTCCAGCCCGCTGGGTCTCTTCATCCAGTTGCTCTGCACGTGCGTGACGTTGTGCGCCCTGGCGCCCGACGCTGGTGCGTCGACCGCGCCCTCAGGTCAGCAGGACGCGCGCCCGTCAGTGGGCGCGTTCACGGTGACGAACGGGCCCGTCACCACGCCGGACTCGCCCAGGATCGAGCTCGTGTTCCTGGGCTCGCCACCAGACGGGCTCTCCACGGGCGAGGTCCTCGACGCGATGGAGCGCGCCGCCAGCGCGTGGACCGACGTGACGTGCGCCTACATCGAGGTCGGGGTCGGTGGAATCGGTCGCGCGGAGTCCCTCGCCGAGGGTGAGGTCCCCGTCGTCTTCGTGGACCCCGCCGAGCAGCCCGTGTGTCTGCAGTCGGGGAGCCGGCTCGCCGCGGCGCCCTGCCCTGTCGGAGAGACGTTCGGGATCGTGCTCAACGCGCGCGATTTCCGCTGGTCTGCCGAGGCCGACCAACAACCATTGGTCTTCGGCGAGGAGACGATCCACGCGCTGGACGCGGTCTTGACGCACGAGCTCGGGCACATACTGGGGTTGGGCCACTCGAACGACGTTGCTGGTGCCACGGGCGAGGACCCCGGCCTCAAGCTCGCGACGATGTTCAGCGCGTACCTCATCGACGGCGGCCAGCTCACGTTGAGCGCGGACGACCGACGCGGCCTGTGCTCGCTATACCCAATACCCGACGCGCCCGAGTGCGAGGACGACGCAGAATGCATCGAGGAGCTCTCGTCGGCGGGCGCCACGTGCGACGACACGGCGTCGCCCAGGGTGTGTGAGGAGGAGCGCGGGGAGGTTGGCGACTACTGCTCGAGCGCCCTTCAGATTTGTGAGGGGTGGTGCATCGAGACCATCGCCGCGCGCACGGGCTACTGCACCGTCGAGTGTGACGCGTCCGCGGAGGACGCGTGCCCGGCGGGGTTCGCCTGCGAAACCCGCGAATTCAGCGACGGAGAGACCAGGGACCTGTGCATACAACAGTCGACGCCTCTGGAGGCAGGGTCGTGCTCGAGCGCGAGCGGCGACCGACCCGTGGGTCGTGCCGCGCTCCTGCTCATGGTGTCGTTGGTGTCGTGGCCTTCTCGACGGAGACGCCTTCGACGAGCCCGCTGAGCGCGTCGATGTAGTTGTCTCTGGCCTTCTTGGGGAAGAACGAGGTCACGAGCCAGGCGCCCTCGGAGCGGTAACCCTGCCAGACGAGCAAGGTGTACTCCCTGCCTTCAGGGGTCGTGACCTCGTACTCGGTCCTGGTGCCGTCCTCGAACCCATCGACGTTGAGGCGGTGGCGCTCCTGGGCGACCGAGAGCCCTCCCCTCCTGAGCGACGTGTGGAACGCGTCGAAGAAGCGGGCGGCTGCGCGTTTCGAGAGGCGCTCGGTGATCTTGATGTCGAGCGAGCACGCGTCGTCGCCTGCGGCGCGCAGGACGAGCTGAGAGCCGGGCTCTCTGCGCGCGAGGATCCAGCCGTCGGGGATCTCCACGAGCAGGCGCTCGCCGCCGACCACCAGCCTCGCGGGCTCACCGCGGCGAGCGGGCTGAAGCGAGACCTCGGCCTCATCGACCCTGGACTCGCCGACGTTGGCGGGAGGTGTTTGAGCCGCCGCAGGCGACGCCAAGAACGAGAGAACGCCGCTGGCGATGAGCGCAGCGGCGAACGTGGAGAGCGAGTGTGACATGTCTGAGCCGGTCGTTCAGTTCTCGGTGAACTTCATCGTCTTGATGACGTTGTCGACCTCACCGCGGAACTTCTCGGCCTCGGAGTCCTGGATGTACCCGACGACGAGCCAGGCCACGTCGTTCTTGGTGAACTCGTGGATGACGACCTCGAGCGTGATGCCCGAGTGGGTGAACTTGTAGGTCGACTTCTTCGTGTCGACCTCGCCCACCTTCGTATCGACCTTCTCCTGGGTCGCCTCGAAGTTCGACTCCTTCAGCGTCTTGTGAAACGTGTTGTAGAACACGTCATGCACGTCGGCGGAGAGAAGCTTGGTGCCGATGACCTCGATGTGAGACCCGGAGGCCGCGTGCTTGAAGCTCGCGACCGACTTGTCGTTGCCCTGCGCGACCTCCCACTTCTCCGGAGGAGTGATGGTCACTCCGAAGTCAGCGTTGGTGATGGGCTTGGCGTCCTGGGCCCACGCGGTCGCCGAGACCGTCATGGCGAGGAGGAGCGTGAGTATAAAGCGAGCCTTGCTCATCGAGGCATCTCCTGACAATTCGTGTGTTCTCTTAGTCATCCGTGAAGCTCACGTGTGCGGCGTAACCTAGCAGCCGCGTTGAGGCGGCGCAATAGCGACACCTCGAGGTCGGAGGATACCGACGGATGTGGTGCGCGCCAAGGATTTTTCACGACCTCGGGAAACCCGAGGGCGTCCCCGGCCGATAACACGGATGAGGCGTGGGAGAAACGACGCGCCGTTCACACGGTATTCCTCGTGAGGAGCCCTGCGGGAGGGTCCAGCGAGGAGATGTAAGGAGAGAAGTTCATGGATAGAAGGAACGGCACGAACACGTTGGACGGGATGGGCTCGATGTCGATGAGGTCGTACGCGTCGCGGCACGAGGCCCGCGTGGCGTGGCTGATGGACAGGCTGGCAGAGCGCGAGGAGCGGCGGGAGATCGCCGCGCTGCTCGAAGAGCTCGCCACCGGGCCGTCTGGCCCGGGGCAGACGGAGCTGGCGATCGTCGAGCTCGCGATGCACCCGGACCCGACGGGTCGAGCCGCGTTGAGGTTGTGGCGCCCCACGAACCACTGCCACGTCGAGCTGCGCGCGGTGTGCCTCGGGGAGGCTCAGTGACGAGGTCGGGCGTTGCCCATAGGAGCCCATGCAGGGTATCTGGTAGGTCCCAAGCCGCGCGGTCGCGGCGGGCCAAACCGACCTCATGAGGTGACCGAGGATGCGAGTCTCCTTGCTCAAATGGCGCGCAACGTTCTGCGCGTTCCTGCTCATGTGGGCGTTCGGGTGCGCGCCACCCGAGGATCTCCTCGGCTCGTTACCCTCCCCCATCGAGGCCGTCGGCCTCACCACGGGTGGCTCCGCGGAGCCTGGCTCGACGGCTCCCGCGGCAGGCGGCGACCAGGCCAGTGAGGCGAAGCCTGGAACCAAGCCGGCGAAGGCCACCGGGCAACGGGCGCAGGCTCCCACGCTCGATCAGGCCGTCGACGTCGGGCGCGTGATCCCACAGCTCAAGCGCGCGTCGCGCTCCCTCCAGTCCAACTACCGCGACTTCCTGACGCGTGAGCAGCTCGGCTTCGACGCGTCGCTCCCGCAGCTCGTGTCCAATGACGCCACGCGCTTCGGGCGAGAGATCCGCAACGCATACGAACGCCTCGAAGACACGGGGCCGCTGCGGTTCGTCCTGACGATGCTCCCGCTGCTCATCGTGTGTGTGTTCGTGGGCATCTTCGCGCTCGTCGACCGCAGGACGCGGAACATCGCGCTGTGGTGGCAAGCAAGCCAACACTCGGACCTGGCGAACTGGGCGACCGGGTTGCTACGCGCCGGTGCCATGATCTCGGGGCAGCTCATCGCGCCGGTACTCATCGTCGCGCTGAGCTACTTCCCAGTGCGCGCGATATACCCGGCCGCGATCTGGCCTCGCCTGCTCTCGAACGCCCTCTGGCTCATCCTGGCGTGGCGCCTTGCGCGTTGGGTCGTGGAGTCTCTCTACGGGTTGCGCCTCGCGCAGATGAGCGACGATCACGCGAACACGCTGCGCCGCTTCGGGCTCCGCCTCGTGCGCATCACGTTGGCGTTCGTGATGGCGATGGACATCTGTAAGGCGTTCGGCTTCGACCCACAGCTCTACGCGGCGCTGCTCTTCAGCCTGAAGCTCTCGCTCGCGCTCATGTCGGCGTACGCGCTCCGCCTACGTGAAGAGCTGATGTCGTTGCTCCCTTCGGAGTCCGACTCGAGCTTCTACCTGTCGCTGCGGCGCCTGTTCGCGCGCAACTTCCGCGCGCTCTCGCTGCTCACGCTGTTGCTGCTCGCGCTGCGCGCGTTCGGTTACGTCAAGGCCGCGACGTTCCTGCTCATCAGGGGCTACGGCATCTTCGCGTTGTTGGTGTTCGCGTTCCTGGGGATGGCCAAGATCTCGAGGATCATCAAGGAGCGCGCCGAGGCGCTGGACTTCACCGACCCCCAGCGCGAGCTGCTGTCCTCGATCCGTCGCCTGCTCTCCATCGGCACGTTCGCGCTTGCGCTCACGATCGCGCTGGAGCTGCTCGGGCTGTACGTCCCGCTGACGATCGTGCTCAAGATCCCGCTGGTCACCATCCAGTCGATCGAGTTCTCGATCTTCAACATCCTCAGCGCCGCGCTCATCGTGGCCGTGGCGATGCTGGTCTCTCAGGTCATCCGGGCGGTGCTCAACGCACAAGTCTACCCGTCGTTCGGCGTCGAGGTCGGCGTCGCCTACGCCGTGAACACGATCATCAACTACGGCGTGGTCGTGATCGGGTTCTTCCTGGTGTTGGTCGCTCTCGGAGTGAACCTTGGGGCGCTCACGGTCGTGCTCGCGTCGCTGTCCGTCGGGATCGGGTTCGGGCTCCAGACCATCACCGAGAACATGATCTCGGGCTTCATCATCCTGTTCGGCCGCGCTGTACGAAAGGGCGACTACGTGACCGTCGGAGACGTGTATGGACGCGTGGAGGCCGTGGGCGCGCGCCTCGTCGTGGTCCGCACGACCGACAACTACGACATGCTCATCCCGAGCAAGGAGCTCGTCGGCGGCAAGATCATCAACTGGACCTACAGGGACACGCTCGTTCGCATGCACATGCCGGTCGGCGTCTCCTACGACTCGGACCCGCGCGAGATCGAGGGGTTGCTGCTCGAGGCCGCGGGGCGACACCCCCAGATCCTCAAGACGCCAAAGCCGGAGGTCTGGTTCGTCAACTTCGGGGACTCGTCGATCGACTTCGAGCTGCTCGTCTACTACGACTGCCGCGTCACCAACGCCGAGCGCGTCCGCGGCACGCTGTACTTCGACGTCTGGGACGTGCTCGCCGAGAACGGCGTGGAGATCCCCTTCCCCCAGCGCGACCTACACGTCCGCACATCTCCGGGCTTCGAAGACCTGGCGAAGGCCTTCGGGCGACACACAGATCCCTCCGACGCCCCGGACGGTGTGAAGGGCCGAGGCGGCCCCGCGTCCCACGAGCAGCGGCGCGGAGGAGAGCCTCCGGAGCAGCAGGAGGCCTCCGAGGGCGCCCCTGCCGAGCCCCCCGAGGCTCCGCCCGACGAGAATTGAGAGCGCAGGATTCAGGCGTCCAGCGCCGCGCGCAGGCCGCTCGAGAAGGCGCCCAGGCGAGCGTCGAGGTCTTGCCCCCTCCCTTCGATGATCCAGGCGATCGCCGAGCCAACGAGGACGCCACCGCATCGGCTCGCGACGGCGCGAGCGCTGGCCTCGTCCGAGACCTGCATCGATCCGATGACGCACGTCTCGGTCGCGCGGGAGGACGCCTTGGCGAGGCTCGCCATGAGCTCCCCCTCCCCCACGAGCTCAGCGCCGAGGTGACCCGTCCACACGGTGATGGGACACCCGGCGGCCTCGATCTCCGCGATCCTGTCCGCAGGGGACGTTGGTGCGAGCGCGGGGACGAACCTCATGCCGCGGCGGTCGAGCTGCTCGCGGATGTTGCGTGACTCCGTCCACGGGACGTCGGGGAGCGCGAGCCCATCGACGCCGGCGAGCGCGAGCTCGTCGAGCGTGGCCGCGAGGCCACTGGAGAGCAGCATGTTGAAGTAGGTGGTGAGGACCACGGGCCGCTCGTGCTGAGCGCGCGTGGCCGCGCAGACGCCGATGACGTCCTCGAAGCTCACGTCCTCTCTGCGGGCGCGTGAGCACGCACGCTGAATCACGGGGCCGTGGTAGGCGGGGTCGGAGAACGGGACGATGACCTCGAGGAGGTCGACGCCGTGGGTGGCGAGCGCGCCGAGGTGCTCGACGGTCGCCTCGATGTGCGGATCGCCGGCGACGACGGCGCACCCGAGGATCTTGGCGCCGCGGGCGCGCGCGTCATGGGCGAGCGAGTCCAACCGGGAGCTCATGAGTCGTCTCCCTTGAGCGACTCGGTCGCCGCCTCGAGTCGCAGCAGGTCGTGGTCTCCGCCGCCCGAGGCGACCACCACGACGTCCTGTTCTCTGTCGAGCGTAGGGAGGAGCCTGAGCGCGTACGCCAGCGCGTGGCCAGTCTCGAGCGAGAGCAGCAGGCCCTCCGAGCTCGCGACCTCGCACACCGCGTTCACGGCCTCCCGATCGGACATGCTCACGTAGAGGACCTGTCTCTTATACACATCTGACGCTGCCGACGATCTACTCTGTGTAG
>CAJXPN010000140.1 GCA_913058025.1 uncultured Myxococcales bacterium
CGAGATTTCTGCCTGTCTCGTGGGCTCGGAGATGTGTATAAGAGACAGGTCGTCGACCATCCTGCCGACGGCGAGCGCGGCGGAGCCCATGCGAAGCTGCGAGAGCATGGAGAGCGCGACCTGGCGCTGCCCGACGTCGTCGGAGGAGAGCGCGTCGAGGAGGACGGGGAAGGCGCGGCCGCCGAGGCGGCGGAGCCGCTCGGCGTCGGCTTCGGAGAGCGAAGTCCCATGGTCGCGGGCGGCGACGAGCGGGCGGATCATGCGCCCGTAGATCTCGAGCATGATCTTTCGGTAGACGGGCTTGGGGGGTGAGCGGAAGACGTAGGGGGAGAGGTCGACCTCGATGCGCTCGAGCGCGGCGACCTCGGGGCTGAGCGCGATGGCGGCGCGCGCGGCGTCGAGGATCATGACGTCGTCGAAGGCTTTCTTGGCGACGGTCATGTAGAGGGCGCGGGCCTCGTCGGGCTTGTCGCGCTCGACGAGGAGCGCGGCGAGGGCGACGTGGTTGTCGAAGGCGCGGGGATCGAGGTCGATGGCGACGCGGTACTGCTTCATCGCCTCATCGACGCGGCGCATCTTGGCGTAGACGTCGGCGAGGCGTGCGTGGGCGTTGGCGTCGTCGGGGTTCTTGTCGAGCGCGAGCTTGGCGAAGCGGACGGCCTGGTCGTCCTCGTAGGCGAGCAGCGAGAGCTCTGCGATGCGGTGGTAGTACTCCTTTGCACGCAGCGGGCGGAGCTCTGCGAGCTTGCTCAGGACGCCGATCGCGTCCTTGTTGCGTCCGTCCTTGCTGTAGATCTTCTCGAGCGCGATGAGGGCGTCGACGTCCTCGGGCGTGACCTCGCCGTCGGCCTCGACGATCGTGTTGTAGACCCGCTCGGCCTTCTCTGGCTCTCCGAGCTTGGTGTAGGCCTCCGCGAGGAAGTAGCCCGCGTCCACGTCGGGAGGATCGGCCTCGAAGGCGGCCTTGAACTCGCGCACCTTGGTCCGGAGGCGAGAGGAGCGATCGTAGATGCCGATGATGCGGCCGCGCGCCTCGGCGACGGTGGTCGGTTGCGAGGAGCTGGCCATGAGGCGCTCCCAGGTGGCCACGGCCTCGTTCCAGCGGCGGGCGTTCTCGTAGGCGTTGGCGAGGCCGCGCGTGATGTCGAGGTCGTCGGGATCGAGCTCGGCGGCGCGCTCGAGGTGGCGCACGCCCTTGTCGATCATGTTGTGCTGGATGAAGACCTCGCCGAGGCGGGCGTGGGCCAGTGCCTTGGGGAGGTCGGACTTGAGGATGCGCTCCCAGGTCTCCACGGCCTTGTTCGTGTCGCCGGCCTGGTAGTGGTACTCGCCCAGGCTCGCGATGAAGCTGTCGTTGCGGGGCTCGGAGCGCACGAGCGTCTTGTAGACCGACATCGCCTCGTCGCGCATGCCGAAGCGGGAGTACGTGTCGGCGAGAGTGACGAGGACGTCGGGGTCGCGCCGGAAGCGCGAGCGTATCTTCTTGAGCATCGAGAGCGCGCGCTTGCGGTCGCCGTTGCGGAAGTGAATCTTGGCGAGGTCGAACTGGTAGCGCGACTGCCCGGGGGAGATCCGGATGAGGGACTCGTAGGCCTTGACGACGGCCTCGAGGTCGCCGCGGCGCTGTAGGATCTGGATGACCTTGACCCTGGGGTCGATCGAGCGGGAGTTCTTGCGCACGGCGAGCTCGTAGGACTTGAGGGCGTTGTCCTCGTCGCCGAGCTCGTCGTAGAGGCTGGCGAGGATCATGACCTGGTCGTAGTTCGGCCGCCGCCACTTCTTGGCCGTGTCGGCGACGTATTCGGCGAGGCGATCGCCGCGGCGGTAGACTCCGATGACGCGCTGCTGGAGCTCGCGGTAGAGCCAGTTGCCGGGGCGCACGTACTTCATGGCCTTGGCGTAGGTCTTGAGCGCGTTCTCGTCGTCGCCCATCTTCTCGTACAGGTCGCCCATGTCGCGCAGGGTGGTCGCGCGCGCCTTGACGTCGCGGCCCGCGAGCCTGACGAGCGCCTCGTACTGCTCGAGCGCGATGTCGTACCGCTTGTACTTCACGAGGACTGCGGCGTACTCCATCCGCAGGAACTCGTTGCGCGGGTCGAGGTCGATGAGCTGGCTGTAGTAGCGCTGCGCGGCGTCCCAGTCGCGCTGCGCGAAGGCGAGGTCGGCGAGCTTGCGCAGGATCTGCTGCTTCTTGTCCTTGGAGCGCTCCTTGGAGAGCGCGAACTCGAAGTCGGCGGTGGCCTCGTCGTTGAGCTGGAGCATGAAGCGGGCGGCGCCTCGCCCGAGGTAGCCGCGGGCGTCGTCGGGCTCGAGGTCGATGGCCCTGGTGTAGGCGACGACGGCGTCCTCGTGGCGCTCCTTGGCCTTGAGCAGGTGCCCCAGGATGAGGTGGAAGGCGAGCTTGTCGGGGGACTTCTCTATCTTCTTCTCGTACTCGGCGATGAGCCGGTCGAGGCCGGCGCCGCGGCCGGCGTACTCGACGAGCTTGCGGAAGGCGAGGCCCTCGTCGGGGCTGCGCTCGAGCAGCTGCTTGTAGCGCCGGATGATCTCGGCCTTGCGCGCGTCGCCGCCGCTGACGGCCCAGTCTCCATCGTCCTGGGCGTGAGCGTTCGTGGGGATCGCAGCCGGGGACGCGGCGGCGATCAGGAGCGTGAGCGCGATGCGCTGGAGTCGGGTGTTCCTCTGGAGCACTTCGACGACCTCGATTCAGGGGCTTGGTGTGAGCGGCCACGCGGCGGCCTCAAGATGCAACGGAGCGCGGCGACGTTAACATTCCGCCACGCCGGACGTCACGAGCGCTGGCGCACGTCGACGCCTGAGCGCTGTCGATCGAGGTAGGTCGAGAGCGCGTCGGCGACGCCGCGCAGCGAGGTGTCGAAGCTCGAGCACGCGACGAGGTTGATCGACTTCCCGTCGTCCATGATCGCGTCGAGCGAGCTCGTGCGCCACCAGCTCACCACCTTCAAGTCGAAGGAGCGCACGCGCCCCAGGTCGATGACCTCGGACCGTGGCTCGCCGCGCCCGATCCCGCGCTCGAGGACGAGCGCGCCGTCGGGCGCGTCGACGATCCAGCGCTCCCTGCGCATCATCCTGGCGAGCGCGAGCGCGAAGCCGGCGAGACCCGCGACGAGGAGGATCGAGAGAAGGAAGAGCCCCTCGATGGGCTCCTCGGCGCGGTAGCGTCCCAGGTAATCGGGGAGCAGGAACGCCGAGAGCGCGACGCCGACCCCGATGGTCACGGCGACGAAGCGCCCGAGCGCGCCCTGGAGGCGCCCCTGCGGGGATTCACCGAACGTGAACGCACCATCTATGGGCTCATGGAAGAACTGGGGCATGTTTCTCACTCTCATCATGGGCTCGACGGGTCGGCTTGACCTCGCGGTGAGCGCATCCCTAGAGTGCGCGCGCCGAGGCAGGTGGGCAAGCCACGGTGAGGAGATAGAGGAGCGACGTGAACCTTGGCAAGAGACAGAGCGCGCACGGCGCGTGGCGCGCGACCCTTTGGGCGGGCGCCGCGGCGTTCGCCATCGGGTTGTACTTTCAGAGCGAGCCGTGGTTGCTCGATCCGGACGCGAAGGTCTCCGACGGATCGGAGATCGCCCGCGAGGCGAAGGCCGACGTCGTCCTCGTGATCGACTACGCGGTGGTGCGCGCGAGCCCACCCGAGTTCGAGCGACGCGACTGGAGCGCCGCGTGGATCAACGTGCTCGAGCAAGAAATCGGCCCGGTGACGATCGCCACGCCTCAGTCCCTCTCGGAGCAGGTCGTCCAGCAGGCGCGCGTCGTGATCTTGACGGCGAGCGCGGCGCGCGGCGTCGGAGACGGCCTGATGGGTCAGCTCGAGCGCCACGTCAGGGGCGGGGGCACGCTGGTGCTCGAGCGCCCAAGAGGCGCGCTGCGCGCCGCGTTCTCCGCCGACGGTCGCGCGACGCAGAGCCGCCGCGCCCGCACCATCACGCACGCCCGAGAGCTCGTCGCGCCGTTCGACAAGGAGCTCATGGACTCACCGCTGTCGACCGAGTACGTCGGCTCGACGGGCTCGCGAGAGGGCGCCACGACCTGGATGTCGATGGACGGCGTGCCCGTGGTGTACGCGATCTCCAGGGGCCAGGGCGCCGTGATCACGATCGAGTTCGACGTGGGCGAGCAGCTCGTGGCGACCCAGCAGGGGCGACCGAAGAAGGGGTGGACCCTCGGGGAGGGTGAGGGCCCGGAGCGCGTCGAGGCGCTCGTGTCCGACGACCGCCTCATCGGTGCGAAGGTCCCCTACGCGGACATGCTCGAGCGCTTCCTCGTCCACGGCGTCATCGCACACTACGCGCCGCTCCCCGCGCTCTGGTACTACCCCGGCGGGGCCGACGGCGTGGTCGTGGGCGTGCACGAGGACGACCAGCTCGGCGACGGCGCCGGCTGGATGCTCGACCACGAGCGCGAGGAGCGCGCCGTGTCCACGCTCCTCGTCACCCACGACTCCGGGCTGTCTGCCGCCGGCGCGGCCACGATCCACCGCAAGGGCGGGGACATCGGCCTGCTCTGGCGCCTCCCCGGGACCCCGGAGGAGCGCGACGAGCGACTGGGCGCCGCCGGCTTCACGCCGCTCGCCAGACCCCTTTGGCTCGGCCGCCAGCTCGACCTCCTCAAGAAGACGCTCCCCGTGAGCTACGTGCGCACCTCCAGGATCATGGACGGCTGGTGGACGCGCGAGTGGGACGGCGCGTTCCGGCAGCTCTCCGAGGCTGGCGTCCGCGTGGACACCACGTACCAGTCGCGCCGGACGTCGGGCTACGCGTTCGGCACGGGGCTCCCGTTCCTCGCGCTCAGCTCCGAGGGGATCCCGCTGGGCGTGCGCGAGATGCCGATCGTGGTGGGGCAGGGGGTCGTCGAAGGTCCCGGCCTCGACGAGCTCCTCGCCTCGAGCTCGGCGGGCCACCACATGGCCATCGCCTACGCGAGCTCCCCCGCCGCCTTCGCGGACTACCCCGACATGCAGTCCTTCAGCCGCTGGCTCGAGACGTTCGAGGCGATCAAGGCGTCGAACCATCGCCTCACGAGCGCCGCGCGCCTGGACAACTACCTGCGCTCGCGGCGAGCCTCGGCGCTCCAGAGCCGCCTCGTCGAGGCGGGCGACGAGCAGCGCCCTGGCGTGAAGCTGCTCCGCGTGACCGTGGAGGCCAAGGCCCGCGGTATGTGGCTGCATGTCCCCGAGCGCGTCGGCCCCGGGGCGTTCGTCTCGGCCAAGCAGGCGGCCAACCGCGTCGGCGGCGAGCTCGTCTCCGGTGAGCTCGAGACCCGCCCCGGGACCGTCATCGGGATCCCCCGCCGGTTCATCCCGCTCGAGCGCGGCTTCAACACCGTCGACGTCACCTACGCACCCGACTGACCTCGAACCGAGAGCACCGACCCTTGATTTCGTATCCTCCAGGAGCCACGCCATGAACCCGAGAGAGACCGTCCTGCGCGCGCTGCGCTGGGACATCGCCGCGCTCGCGATCATGGGGCTGGTCGCCCTGGGCTACTCCGCGCTCCAGGCCCCCAGCGTCAGCCTCGCCGAGGACGCCTCCCGCGAGGGCGGGCGACCCCCCGACCGCTCCGAGGGCGACATCCTCCTGCTCGTCCCCGACTCTCCCGCCGCCGAGGCGCTCCACTTCGACGAGCTCGACTGCACCTACGCCTGGTTCAACGCGCTGTGGCAAGAACACGGCAGCTTCGCGACCGCGCTCACCCGCAGCCTCTCCCCCGAGGTCCTCGCCGGGCGCTCGCTCGTCATCGTCCCCAGGCGCGTCGCCGAGGTGATGCCCTCGACCGGCATCGCCGCGCTCGCCGACTTCGTGCGCCGCGGCGGGCAGCTCATGCTCGAGCGCCCCACCGGTGAGTGGTCCAGCCTGAGCGGCTTCCGCCCCACCGACGCGCGCCCCAGGCGCGCCCAGTCCATAACCTCCGCCGAGGGCATCGAGGCCCACGGCCCGATGCGGCGCCACCTGCCCAAGGTCCCGCTCTCCGGGCCGATCATCCCCGCGCCCGCGGCCGCCGCGTACCCTCAGGGCCCCGTGCTCATCGAGGTCGACGGTCAACCCGGCGTGGTCTCGCGCGACCTCGGAGAGGGACGTGTCATCTCCACGCTCTTCGACGTCGGGTGCTCGCTCGTGGCGATGCAGCAGGGGCGCCCCGACGACGGCATGTCCTGGGTGCGTCGCGGCCCCGGCTCCGACACGCCGCTGATGCCCACCTCGGGGCGCGTGGTCGACCCCAGGATGCTCAAGAACAAGGTCCCCTACGCGGACCTGCTCGAGCGCGCGATCCTCGGGATCCCATCGCGCCGCCGGCCGCTCCCGAAGCTCTGGGCCTACCCCGGCACGAGCGCCGGCGCGCTCGTGCTCACGCACTCGACGCCAGACAACATGCGCGCCGCGCTCGGCCTCTCCGACTGGAGCCGCCGCAGCGGCGGCGCGTCCACGATCTTCGTCGCGTCCGATCGCGCCGACGACGCGCAGGTCGCGCTCGCCAAGGAGACCGGCGCCGACCTCGGGCTGCTCTGGATGCGGGGCGTGGGCCGCGACGCGCCCTCCCGCTCGATCGGCGTCGGCGCGCTCCGCCCGTTCGCCCAGGAGCTCTCCCTCGAGGAGCAACGCGCCGCGCTCGACGCCAGGCTCGGCTCCGGCGGCCGCGCCGCGCGCGCCGAGCGGGCGCGCTTCGACAACGACTTCAGCCTGACCTTCGAGAAGATGAACGCCGCCCGCCTCGTGCTCGACCACAGCCTGGGGCCCAGCGGCCCCGACGAGTCGGGCTACCTCTTCGGCACCGGCTTCCCCTTCTACCCCGTCGACCAGCGTGGCCTCCCGCTGCCGCTCGTCGAGCTCCCGTTCCTTCTCCACGAGGGCAGCCTGACTCGAGACCTCCTCGAGGACTACCTCGGCAACTCCGCGGCCTACTTCCACCAGGTCGTCGCCGTGAGCCTCCCCGCCTACACGATGCGCACGTCCCCCAGCGCCGGCGCGTTGCTCGCGCTCAAGGACGCTCACGAGCTCGCCCGCGAGGAGCGCCACTGGGTCGCGACCGTGCGCGAGCTCATGGACTTCCTCTCCGCGCGCCGCCGCTCGGTACTCACCAGCCGGTGGTCCCCCGCCGATCGTCGCTTGACCATCTCGCTCAACCTCGTGGGCGTGAAGTCCGCCTCACTCCCACAGGGCGCCACCCCTGGCCTCGCGATCCCTCGCACCTGGCGCGGCCAGGAGATCGAGCGGCTCACCGTCGGTGAACGCGAGGTCGCGGTGAGCACGCTCATGACCACCGGCCCGAGCACCGACCAGCTCCTCGCGCTCCCGCCTGGCCGTCACACCGTCTCCGTCTACTACGCCAACCCCGAGGCGCTCCCCGAGCCCAAGGGCGAGGTCGCCCCTCGCAAGAAATCCCGCTGAGGCCGGGCGGAGGCGTGCGCGTCCAGATGCCTGAATGAGGAGAGGCCCGCGCGAATGCGCGGGCCTCTCCGTTTTCGACTTCGGATATGTCGGCGTCGATCAGACGACGACCTCGCCGAAGTGATCCTCTTCCATCGCGGTCATGACGCCGCCGGTGACGGCGTAGGTCCCGACGAGCGAGACGATGAAGCAGATCCACTTGAAGATGACGCCGAAGCCGCCGATGACTCCGGACACGATCATCATGCCCGTGGGATCCGCGACCGCGCCCATCGCGGCGCGGCTGATCAGGAGCGCGATGGCGCCGCCTGCCCAGGTGCCGATGGCGACGTAGACGATGCCGGTGAGCACGACCGCCGAGACGATGAGGCCGAGGGCCGCCGCCCAGTACTTCTGGCCCAGCTCGATGGAGAGCGTGAAGCCACCGCCTATGTCCTCACCGCGCGCGGCCATCAGGTAGGGGGCCCAACACAACACGATGTAGGCGAGCACGCCCGGGATGATGCAGCATCCCGTGAGCGTGGAGCCGAGCGAGAGCGCGATCAACCCGACGACCGCGCCGACGAGGCCCGCGGTCGACGCCGAGAACGCCTCTCCCAACGAGCCGACCGTGCCCGATCCCTCGAGCATGTTCCGTCGGCCCGCCCTCAGCGCGGCCACGGCGAGGACGTTGATGACGATCGTCGCGAGGCCCGCGATCCCTCCCTGGACGCTGCTCCACAGCTGCATGATCTTGTACCTGTCTCTTATACACATCTGACGCTGCCGACGATCTACTCTGTGTAG
>CAJXPN010000141.1 GCA_913058025.1 uncultured Myxococcales bacterium
TACGAGATTTCTGCCTGTCTCGTGGGCTCGGAGATGTGTATAAGAGACAGCCCAACGCCTGCGCGAGCTCAGCTACCTGAACGCCGGCGTGGCGATCTCGCTGGTCGACACGCGCGAGCTCGACAAGCGCCACGACTTCGCCTTCGAGGGCGGGATCAGCTCCTTCGTCGAGCAGCTCAACGAGAACAAGCAGCCGCTGCACAAGCCGCCGATCTTCATCACCAAGGAGGTCGACATCGCCGACGGCCTCATGGTGACCGTCGAGGTCGCGATGCAGTGGAACGACTCCTACAAGGAGAAGGTCTTGTGCTTCACCAACAACATCCCCCAGCGCGACGGCGGCACGCACCTGTCCGGCCTCAAGGGCGCGCTCACGCGCACCGTCAACGCCTACTCGCTCTCCGAGGGGCTGGCCAAGCAGGCGCTCGCCGGTGACGACATCCGCGAGGGCCTGACCGCCATCCTCAGCGTGAAGATGCCCGACCCGAAGTTCTCCAGCCAGACCAAGGAGAAGCTCGTCTCCAACGAGGTCAAGGGCATCGTCGAGTCCGTCGTCAACGAACACCTCGCGCTCTTCCTCGGCGAGAACCCCTCGGCCGCCAAGCAGATCGTGAACAAGGCCGTGACCGCGTCTCGCGCTCGTGAGGCCGCCCGAAAGGCCCGCGAGATCGCGCGCAAGTCCGCCATGAGCACCATCTCGGGTCTCCCCGGTAAGCTCGCCGACTGCCAGTCGCGTGACCCCGTCGAGTCCGAGATCTACATCGTCGAGGGTGACTCCGCCGGCGGCTCGGCCAAGCAGGGCCGCGACCGCCGCAACCAGGCGATCCTGCCGCTGCGCGGCAAGATCCTCAACGTCGAGAAGGCCCGCTTCGACAAGATGCTCGCCTCCGACGCCGTCACCACGCTCATCGCCGCGCTCGGCTGCGGCATCGGCGACGACTACTTCGACGTCGACAAGCTGCGCTACCACAAGTGCATCATCATGACCGACGCCGACGTCGACGGCGCCCACATCCGCACCCTCCTGCTCACGTTCTTCTTCCGGCACATGCCCCAGCTCATCGAGCGCGGCTACCTCTACATCGCCGAGCCGCCCCTCTACGGCGTGCGCAAGGGCCGCAGCGTCCGCTACCTCAAGGACGACCGCGCCCTCAACCACTTCCTCATCCAGAACGCCATCGGCGCCGTCACCATCAAGGGCGCCTCCCACGAGGTCACCGGCGACGCGCTCGGCGACTTCATCGAGCGCCTCGTGAGCTACCGCGACGCCATCTCGACGACCTCGCGCAACCGCGACGAGCGCCTCGTCGACGCCGGCGTCGCCGTGGGCCTCGAGCTCGCCGACATGCAGTCTGAGGACGCGCTCCTCGACCGCATGAACGCCATCCTCGAGCGCCTCGGGGAGCGCTACGACACCACCATGTGGGTCGCCCCCGACGTCGAGCCCGACCCCGAGCAGGAGGGCCTCTGGCGCGCCGTCTGGAAGACGCGCGTCACCGGCTCCCGCATCACCTCGGTCTTCGACCACACCTTCCTGTCGAACAAGGTCTGGGGCACGCTCACCTCCGTGCGCTCCGAGTTCGAGGCCCTCGGCCTCCCCGTCGTCGCCGACGACGGCAAGGTCGGCTCCGCCGCCGAGTTCGACGACCCCCAGGAGCTCCTCTCCTACATCCTGGGCATGGGCCGCAAGGGTCAGAACATCCAGCGCTACAAGGGCCTGGGCGAGATGAACCCCGAGCAGCTCTGGGAGACCACCATGGACCCCGACGCCCGCACGCTCCGCCAGGTCGTCGTCAACGACGAGCTCGAGGCCGACAAGCTCTTCACCGTCCTCATGGGCGATGAGGTCGCGCCCAGGCGCGCGTTCATCGAGACCAACGCCCTCGACGTCCGTAACCTCGACGTCTGACGCGAAGTCCGCTAAGAACACGCCAGCTCTCACGAACTCGAGCGCGCCCACCACGTAGTGGGCGCGCTCGACGCGTATCCACCACCTCGACGTCGAGCCTCACCATGGCACCCAGCGGTGACCTCACCCACGAGCCCGCCCTCCAGCTCCTCCACGAGGGCGACATCCTGCGCGCCCTCGAGGGCGCCGACGCCGCACCCCACCGCTACGTCTTCAACGCCGGCGCCGGGAAGTCGCTCGCCTTCCTCTCCGGCGGCTTCGCCTTCTTCTCCTCGGCGGCCTCGCGCTCGGGCTCGCGGCCTACGGCCTGCGCTGGTGGCACTTCGCCAGGAAGAACTTCGTCGTCACCACCCCCGAGCACCTCTACGTCGGCCGCACCGGCCGCGCCTGGCGCGTCGCGTGGACGCTGCTCGACCGGCAGGCGCTCGGGTTCGACCGCATGAAGATCGGCACGGCCCACTCGTCGCTCGACGTCCAGGTCGCCGGCGAGGAGATCCACGTCCACCTGAGCCACCCGCTCGCCAGCCTCGACGACGTCCAGGGCTTCACGCTCCGTCTTCTCGAGAACCTGCGCGACGTCCACGGCGAGGGCCTCGACCTCGACGCGATCGAGGCCGCCGATCAGGCCGCCGCGCCCGACCAGCTCGAGTCCGAGCCCGCCATCGAGCCCGCCGAGGGCTGACTCCGCGTCAGCTCTGCCGCTCCGGGCGCTCCCCTTCGTCCCAACCCCACGCCAGCAGCCACGGCCACGTCGCCGTCCAGCGCGCGACCTTCGCCTCGTACACCTCGCGGCTGATCTGGACCTTGTTCGGCCTGATCCAGCCCGCGAACAGGTCGTGGAACCCGAACGGCGCGATCACCTCGATCCCTCCCTCTTCGCCCCGCCTCACCGCGAACGCCGAGCACTGCGTCGGCCACGTCGCCACCGAGTGCGCCACGCTCTCGTACTGTGGGATCGCGCTGCCGAAGACCTCCTCGTACCAGAGGTGAACCCGCGCGACGTTGACCACGTCGAGCTCGAGCCCGCCGGGCGCCTCCCGCCTGGCGCGCGCGGCCTCCGCCTGCGCGCTCAGGTCCGACGCGTCGAAGTAGAGCACGTCCAGGTCCTTGATGTGGGCGTCGCACGCCTCGCCAGACATCAGGTTCCAGACCCCCTGGAACACCGCCCCGGCGCCGACCCACTCGTCTGGCTCCAGCGCCTCGAGCGCGCGCGCCAACGTGCCGTTCGCGCGCACGGCCCGCTCGAACACCTCGCGCTGCGTGTCCAGCGGTGCGTGCGCGGCCGCGCGGAGCTCGCCCGGGGTCGGGGCGGCCCGGCTCACTGCTCTTCCTCGAACTCGGCGCCCGCTGCGTAGAACCGCGACGCCGCGCCCAGCGCCTCGGAGTACACGACGGGGTCGACGTCCTCGACGCGGACCTCGGAGTTCCAGAGGTCCGTGAAGTGGAGGTCCTGGAGCCCCGTCTCGCTTCCCTGCGCCGCGTAGGGGCTGAAGGTGGCCCACGCGCGCTGGCGGCGGTCGTGGAAGGTCATGTGGCCGGTCTCGTAGGGCATCGCGAAGCTGCCGCGCCAGCCCGCCCGCGACAGCGCCTCGCGCGCGCTGTTCATGTCCACGCCGTCCACCCGGAGCGCGCGGGCGATCGGCGCGTTCTCGGGGGTGAGCATGGGCCGGTTGAGCTGCTCGAAGACCTGCGTGAGCTCGGCGTCGGCGAGGTGGTTCCCCCAGGCGGACCTGTCTTGGGCGGGCATCTCGACGGGGTGTGGCAGCGTGAGGATGTCCTCCGGGGACAGCGCGACGGGGTCGTAGTCGTGGTCGAAGGGCTCGCCGTCGACGAAGCGCAGCGTGGCGCCCTCGGAGGTCCTCCAGACGAGCGTCTCGATCAACCTGGCCATGATCGGCTCGCTGAGGAACCTCTCGCGCAGCAGCGTGATGGTGAACGGGCGCGCGCTGACCATCGCCTGCTCGAGGTGGCTTGACCACTCCGCGACGAAGGCGTCGATCCGGGCCCGGATCGCCTCGAACGCGTCGTGACCCTCTGTGCCCTCGCCGAGCTCTCGGACGCGCGCGCCCGTGGCGGGGTCGCGCAGCCCCGTCGTGAACTCCGCGTCCATCAACACGACGAGGTCTCGCCCGCCCGCGCGGACCGTGGTCTCGTTCGGGGTGATGTCGGGGTGCTCCAGGTGCTCCTCGTCCCAGGTCTGCCGGACGTGGAGGTCGAGCGAGCGGACGAACACGTCCTCGGCCACGCCCTCGCGCCGGATCGCGTCCGCGATGAGCTCGCCCGAGTGCCGCTGGACCGAGCCCTTCATGGGCGCGTGGCAGAAGAGGTCGAAGATCCAGGAGCGCGCCCGGCGCGTGCCCAGGCGATGGAACGCGTCGAGGTACCAGGTCGCGCGCCGCCAGTAGTTCTGGTCGGCGAGCGCCGGGAGCCCGAGCGCGACCACGTCGACGCGCGCGTCGTCGCCCAGCACGCCGAGCTGGTAGACCGCCCACTTGTTCTTGGGCTCGTGACCCGCGTGCTTCCACGCCTTCTCGATGTACTCGGACCACCTCGAGCAGTCGTCGTCGTGGAGCAGCGGGCGCAGCCTCCTGAGCTCCTCGACCTCGTTCTTGTCGTCCTCGCGGCGCAGCAAGTTCACCAGCGCGGCGCGCTCGGCCTCGGTCATCTCCTCCCCGCTCACCCACCGCATCGCGCGGAGCTTCTCGAGGTAGAGGAACGCCGGCGGCTTTCTCTTCTTCTGGTCCGCCAGGTAGCCCTGCGCCCAACCCTTCTCACCGTCGTGTGCCATGCCGTCTCACCTCCTGGAGCGCGCGATGTACCCCGCGCTCACGTCGAACAGGCGCGTGATCCCATAGTACGTCTCGGAGTAGACGACCGGATCGACCTCGTTGGGTGGTGTCCTGTCGTACCAGAGGTCTGTAAACGTGACCTCGCCGAGGCCCGCAAGGAACGATCGCCTGGCGTGGTAGGCGACCGCGTGGTGCGAGTCGCTCAGGGTGACGCACGCCCTGGCGCGCCTGCTCGTGAACGTGAGCGTGCCCGACCTCGACCACCCCGAGCGCTCCAGCGCGTCCTCGAAGCGGTAGGCGAGGAGCTCCTCGCCGCCGCATCGCTCCTCCACGGGGTGCGCGCCGCGCGTGTAGATCGGGCGCGCCATCTGGAGGAAGACCTGCGAGAGCTCGGCGTCGACGAGGTGCGTCGTCCAGCTCGAGCGTTGCGCCGGCGTGAGCTCGAGGGGGTGCGCGAGCACGAGGCGAGCGTCCGAGGGAAGCTCGACGGGCTCGAAGTCCGCGTCGATGGATTCGCCGTCGGCGAAGCGAAGCGTGGCGCCCTCGGAGGTCCGCCAGACGAGCGTCTCGATGAGCTTGGCCATCACCGGGTCGCTCAGGAACCTCTCGCGCAGGTGCCCCAGCTCGAAGGGGCGCGCGCTGACCATCGCCTCCTCGAGGTGGCCTCGCCAGACCTCGACGAACGCGTCGACCTTCTGGCGCAACGCCTTGATTTCCTTGAGGACCGCGTCGCGCGTGGCCTTCTGCTCGCCCTTCGCCAGGGGGATCTTGTCGGTGTAGCGCGCGCCCTCGTCGTCGCGCAGCACGAGCCGCAGCTCCCGGTCCATGAGCACGGTGAACGTGCGCATGTTCGTCGACAGCGTGGCCTCTCCCGGCGTCAGCGGCGGCGCCTTCAGGTCGCGCTCACGCCACACCTGCCGGACGTACGGGTCGAGGCGCTCCTCGAGCGCCGGCGCCGTTGGATCGGTGGGTCGGTGCGTGTTCAGCAACCGCTGCGTGTGGGAGTGGATCGAGCCTCGGTCGGTGGTGCAGAAGAGGTCGAGGAGCCAGGAGAGCGCGCGGTCGCTGCCCAGGCGAGAGAACGCGCCCAGGTACCAGGTCGCGCGGCTCCAGTTGTTGTTCCTGGCGAACTCGGGGAGCTCGAGCGCGATGGCGTCGACGCGCGCGTCGTCCCCGAGCACGCCGATCTGGTAGACCGCCCACTTGTGCGGCGCCGGGTAGCCCGCCTTCGCCCAGGCGCGCTCGAGCCGCTCCGACCAGCGCGCGCAGTCGGCGTCGTCGAGCCGCGGGCGCAGCCTGCGCAGCGACGACACCTCGTCCCTGTCGTCCTCCTTCTTGAGCAGCAGCAGCAGCGAGGTGCGCTCGCGCTCGGTGAGCTCGCCGCCCTCTCTCCAGCGCATCGCGCCGAGCTTCTTCGGGTCGACGAACGCAGGCAGCCTGCCTCGCCGACGCTCGGCGAGCAGGTCCTCGGCCCAGCTCTTCGTGTCGGCGTCGGCGTCGGCGCGCGTGATGAGCTCGCTCAGCGCGTGCGAGACGTCCGCGGTGCGTTCGCGCTCGAGCGCCCCGCGGAGCACCTGCATGTCGTCGTCCTGGATGGTGAGGCCCGACAGGAGCGCGCACCCGGTGAGGCGAGACGCCTTCTTCCTGGACGCGATCCGCCGGAGACCCTGCGCGCGCGCGTAGTCAGGGCTGCGCGCCGACAGCATCGCCGCGGCGAGCTCTCTACGCGGCGCGTCGCTCGCCTCCAGCGCGCGGTCGCACACCGACCTCGCGTCGACGGACTCCCTGAGCGCCAGGACCTTCAGGAGCTCGAGGCAGGGCGAGTAGTCCTCGCCGGCCTCCGCGAGCGCGGCCTCGACCGCGGCGTCGTCGAGCGCGCGGGGCGACGCGATGAGGGCGTCGTGGATGTGGACGCGGGCGCGCTCGATCGCGCCGTCGTCGGACGCGAGCATCCCGAGGAGCGCTGCCGACACGTCGAGGTCCTCGCTGAACGCGTCGGACACGAACGCGATGAGCTCTGAGTCGTAGGGGGGAGGGCAGAGGATGGCGTAGGTCGTGCGCAGGGACCACAGGAAGGCGGCCGCGCCGAGGCGCCCGAGCACCTCGACGGCCTCGTCGCGCGCGACGCCCCAACCTCCCCTGTAGAGGAGCGCGCGCTCGCTTGGTGTGCACGCGTCGAGCAGTCGCTCGGCGCGCGCGTCGAGGTCGGTCAGGCTCGCCGTGGCCATACGCGCTCCGCGTTCGAGGTCTCAGTCGATGGGGTAGTCGGGCGCGGTCATGCCGCGCGCCTTGCCGTAGAGCGACGCGTCATCCAGGTGCGCGCGCGCCTCCCAGAGCATCGGGTAGGCGCGCTTGACGAGCGTGGAGCTCAGGTAGCGCACGCCTGCGGAGCCCCCGGTGCCGCTCTTGGAGCCGATGAGACGCTCGACCACGCGGACGTGGTGGAAGCGCCAGAGCAGGATGCACTGGTCATGGGAGACGAGTGATTCCGCGAGGTTGTAGAGGTGGAAGTGGTGCTCGGGCGCCTGGTAGATCTTGACGAGCGCGGCGAGGGTGTTGGTGCGGGCGTCGTCGTCGAGTTTGCCCTCGTCGTCGGGGGCGGTGACGTCGAAGCCGCGCTCGCGCAGCGCGGAGTAGAAGATGTCACGCAGGCTCGGCTCGGCGAGGCGAGCCTCCAGGCGAGCGCGCTCGGAGTCCTCCAGGCGGATGCCGCGCATCACGCTCGCGTCCTTGATCCCGGTGAGGAACTCGACCTCGCGGAACTGGATCGACTGGAAGCCGCTGGCGGGGTTTAGGATCGAGCGGAACGAGGCGAAGTCACGAGGGGTCATCGTCTCGAGGATGTGGATCTGCTGCACGAGCAGCTTCTCGATCACGATGACGCGCTCGAGCAGGCGGCGCGCCTCGAAGATGTCGCCGGCGGTCATGCGCTCGGCGACCGAGTCCAGCTCGAAGATGATCTGCTTGAACCAGAGCTCGTAGGCCTGGTGGATCGTGATGAAGAGGAGCTCGTCGTGCATCGGCGGCTCGGACTTGAGCCGCTGGAGGTCGAGCAGGGCCGGGACCTCGAGGTACGAGTTGTATGTGATGAGCTCGGCGCCGGGGAACTCCAAGGAGTCCGTGTCTGGCGTCGGCGGGGCTGTCGGGGCGTCTTCAGCCATGGTTACACCTTCATGCGATCGCGGGGTCGTCTGGGCCTGACGGGTCGAGCTCGTTCTTAGAACGGCAGCCGCGTTCTGGCAACGGTGTGCGCCCCTCTGTCTGCCCCCGAGCCGACACGCGCGCCGCTCACCGCACCGGGAAGCCCTGTCGGAGCGTGTCGACCTCGACGACGTTCCTCAGAGGCCACACCACGGCGGCGACGCTCCAGAAGACGCCCTCGCGCTCGAGGTACTTGTCGCGCTTCTCGTAGGCGACGTTCCCCTCGATGTAGATGCGCACGGTCGCGTAGGACGGGCCGAAGCCGTTGTCGGAGTAGTAGTACACGCCGACGGCGTAGTTG
>CAJXPN010000142.1 GCA_913058025.1 uncultured Myxococcales bacterium
GGCAGCGTCAGATGTGTATAAGAGACAGGCCCCGCTCCACCTCGAAGGGGAACGCCTCGAGCGCGTCCTCGAGCTCGTCGACATGCGCGAACACCCAGACCGCGTCGAGCCTCGCGACGTCCTCGGGCACGAGCGCATGCTCGGTCACGAGCCGCTCTCCGAAGCCCCCCAGGTGCACCATCGTCCGATCGTCCCACGGAGGGTACGCGCGCGCAGCGTCGCGCTCACCGGCGCGCTCGAGCGCGCCGGCCGCGACGGCCTCCCAGTCGGATTCGGGGATCGGGCGTGGCTCAAAGAAGAGGGCGCGACCGAGCAAGCTCAGCGCGCCCACACACACGATCACGGCGGCCGGGAGCGCAGCGCGCACGACCTGACCGCGGGGAGCGCCCGAGCTCACCAGGTGTAGTCCTCGTTGACCGCGTCCCTGCCGCCCTTGGTCGCCAGCGACAGGCCGCCGCGAGACATCATCTCGTCGCGCGCGTGGAAGGCGGTCGTGCGGTCGAAGCGGGGCTGCATGTGCACGCCCGTGTCCATGCGGATGGCGTCGCAGGGGCACGCCTCGACGCACAGGCCGCACACGATGCAGCGGAGCTCGTCGATCACGAAGACAGCAGGGTACTTCTCCACGGTCGGGTCGTCATGCTCGCCGGCCTCGATGTGGATGCAGTTCGCCGGACAGATCGTCGAGCAGCACATACACGCCACGCAACGCACCTGCCCATCCTCACGCAACATCAGCCTGTGGCGGCCGCGGTAACGCTCCGGGTAGTGCGAGGTCCCCGACTCCGGGTACTCGATCGTGAACGTGTCGCGGTTCTCCTTCCGGCTGAACGTGTTCCTGCCGAACTGCCGGATCGTCACCGCCAGCCCCCTCATGATCTCGGGGACGTAGCTCTTCTCCCAGAAGGTCTTGGGAACTCGCTCCTGAGGCACCACGTTGATCGTTCTCGCCATCGCTCTATCTCCTGTCGAAACCCACCGCGGCGCCATCGGCGCCGCGGATCGTCTTCACTTCTCAAACACGTATCAAGGATGCGACCAGGCGCGCTCGAGGCGCGCCGGGTGGACTCAGAAGATGGCCGAGAGCAGCGCGGTGATCACGAGGTTCGCGAGCCCGAGCGGCAGCAGGATCTTCCAACCCAGCGTCATGATCTGGTCGTAACGGAACCTGGGGAGCGTCCACCTCATCATGAACTGGAGCCACACGAAGAACAGCGTCTTGATGACCATCGAACCGATGCGCAGCAGGACGATCAGCGCGTAGGGCACCGCGACATCCGGCGTGCCCGTGGGCGTGCCGAAGTGGAAGCCGTCTCCGTAGAGGAACGGCACCTGCCACCCGCCGAAGAACATGATCGCCACGAGCGAGCCGATGAACACGGTCGCCGCGTACTCGCCGAGCTGCATCACGCCGAACTTCATCGAGGAGTATTCGGTGATGTACCCGGCGACGATCTCGGACTCACCCTCGGGGACGTCGAACGGCGCGCGCTTGGTCTCGGCCATGCCCGCCAGGAAGAACATGAAGAAGGCGACCGGCTGCACGAACACGCCCCACATCGGGACGATGCCCCACATCTGGTGGCCCTGCATGCGGACCATCTCGTTGAGGTCGAGCGTGCCGTAGACCAGGATGACGCCCGCGAGCGAGAGCCCGATGGCGACCTCGTACGAGATCATCTGCGCGGACGAGCGCAGCCCACCAATGAGGCTGTACTTGTTGTTCGACGCCCAGCCGGCGATCGCCGCGCCGTAGACCGAGATCGCCGTGATCGCGAACGCGTACAGGAGGCCGACCTCCATGTGCATGATCTGGAAGTAGCGCTTCTCCTCGCCGGAGCAGACCTCCTGGTAGTTCGCCAGCACGGTGATGTCACCGGTGCAGTACGTGTCCATGAAGGGGATGACCGCCCAACCGAACAGACCAGGGAGGAACACCAGCGACGGCGCGAGCCCATGGAGGAACTTGTTCGCCCCGTTGGGGATCGTGTTCTCCTTGAGCACCATCTTGATGCCGTCGGCGATGAAGTGCGAGATGCCCAGGTTCTTGAAGAACTGGATATCGAGCCCGAACAGCGTCGCCCTGTTAGGGCCGATGCGGTTCTGGATCTTCGCCGACTGCTTGCGGTCTCCCACTAGCGTCAGGAGACTCGCGACTCCCATCACGAATCCGAAGACGATGACGAGGATCTTGACTATGGTGATGATCCACTCAGGCATGGTGGCCGACTCACGAGGGAAAAAGATGTTGTGCGCGGAGGGAGATCACCTCCCTTCGCGCGGTTTGTAGCAGCCCGTCGGCGTATGCGACAAGGCCACTCGCTTCGATCAGGTCACTCGGCGGGGGCTGGAGCCTCCTCCGTCGCCGTCTCTTCTGGCTCGGGCGCCTCAGACGCCTCGAACATCCGGTCCTGAATCTGACGCAGGAACGTGAACGGGAGCTTGTGCCCCATCGCGCCCGCGACCTTCATGAAGATCTGCCAGTCGGGGAGCGCGTCCGCGTTGGGCGGGTACGCCTGGTCGACGGTCTGGACGACGGCGTCGCAGTTGACGAACGTTCCACGCTTCTCGGCGTGGGTCGCCGCAGGCAACGCCACGTGCGCCGCGTCGAGCAGCACGCCGCCCTGATGCGCGGCCTGGAGCACGAACAGCCCCACGTCGTCCAGACCGGCCTCCACGCGGCCACGGGCCGCGCCGAGCTCGGTCCCCATCATGTAGACCGCCTCGAGCTCGCCGGCCTCCAGCGCGTCGGCGAGCGCGGACGCGTCGCCCACCCCGTCGAGCCCGCCGAAGACGAGCCTGGCGCCCGCGCGGTTCGGGTTCTTGTCGGCCCGGATCAGCAGCTCGTCGGAGCTACCGGGGTCGTTCCCGTTGATGAAGAGCCTGACGCCCTCACCGATCGCGGTCTCCGCGAACATCTTGGCGAGGAAGAGGTCTTCGCTCGTGGCCTGCGGCGAGATCACGAAACCTACGGAGGAGGCGCCGTTCTTCTCGATGACGGCCGCGAGCTTGCTCGCGGCCGCGCCAGCGATCGTGTGCCACGTCGCCTGCGCACCGTTGAGCATCGGGTGCTCGAGGCGGCCCTCGTTGAGGGCCTTGTAGGACAGGCGACCGTCGTCACACATCCAGTAGTCATTGACCGCCGGGTTGTACCTGGGGCGGTAGCGCTCGGTCGTGTTGCGGAAGTGATCGAGGTGGATGTTGCACCCCATCTCACAGCCCGTGCAGACCGAGTCCGTCGACGTCAACAGCCAGACGCGCCGCTTGAAGCGGAAGTCACGGCTGGTCAGCGCGCCCACAGGGCAGACGTCGACCGTGCAGAGCGAGTAGTCGTTGTCCAGGTCCTGGCCCGGGAACGTCCTCACCTCCGCCTTGTCGCCGCGATCGGCCAGCGTCAGCTCGCCCGTCCCCGTGATCTCCTCGCAGAAGCGAATGCAGCGGGTGCACAGGATGCAGCGCTCGCCGTCGTACACGACGCGGGGGCCGATCGGGTAGACCTTGACCTTGTGCTGCTTCTCCGCCCTCATGCGCGACTCTTGCGCGTCATAGGCGAAGTAGTAGTCCTGGAGCTTGCACTCACCGGCCTTGTCGCAGATCGGGCAGTCCACCGGGTGGTTCACGAGGATGAACTCGAGCACCGCCTTGCGGGCGCGCTTCACGCGATCGCTCTCGGTGTGGACGATCATCCCGTCGTTGACCTGGTTGTAGCAACCCGGCATCAGCTTCGGTGCGCCCTCGACCTCGACCAGGCACATGCGGCAGTTCGCCGGCGACGAGAGCGCAGGGTGGTAACAAAAGTGAGGCACTTCGTAGCCCGCGACCGCTGCTGCCTTGAGCAGCGTCGTTCCGCGGTCGACCTCGACCTCCGTGCCGTTGATTGTCAGGACCGGCATCTTCTCGCCTCTCGTTCCTCGCGCGCCGCGCCACCTCTTCTCTGGTGGTTTCGGCGCCTTGCCAAGAGCCGGTCGCCCCTCATCGAGGGGCGCCGGCTCGCTCTTTCTCTCCAGAACCCTGGCTCAGCGGTCGCACTCGCCGCCGATCATGTTCACCGTATCGAACGTCGGGATGATGTCCGGGAGCATCGCACCCTCGAGCAGCTTGTGGATGCCGCCCATGTGGATGAAGCTCGGAGACCTCACGTGGATCTTCCACGGCTTTCCGGTGCCGTTCGACACGATGTAGAAGCCCAACTCGCCGCAGCCCGCCTCGGTGTAGCTGTACACCTCACCGGCCGGAACCTGGATGCCCTCGAACACGATCTTGAAGTGCGAGATCATCCCCTCGATGGAGTTGTAGACCTTCTCCTTCTCGGGGAGCATCACGCGCGGATCGTCGGTGTTGATGGGGCCGGGTTCGATGCGCTCGAAGCACTGATCGATGATCCGAATCGACTGCTCGATCTCGGCCATCCTGCACAGGTAGCGGTCGTAGTTGTCGCCCTTGGTGCCCACGGGGACGTCGAAGTCGACCTCGCCGTACTTGAAGTACGGGTGGTCCTTGCGCACGTCGTAGGCGATGCCAGTGGAGCGCAGCGTCGGGCCGGTGTAGCCCCACGCCAGCGCGGCCTCCTGCGTGATCACGCCCGTGCCCTCCATACGGTCCAGGAAGATCCTGTTACGCGAGAGCAGCTTGTGGGTGTCCGCGTGGACCGCGACCAGGCGCTCTTTCACGCGACGCCACTTCGCCTCGAACCCGTCCGGGAGGTCGTCCTTGACGCCGCCGACGCGGCCGTACGACACGGTCATTCGCGCGCCGGTGACCATCTCGATGAGGTCCCAGACGAGCTCACGGCCCTCGAGGGCGTAGAGGAACGCGCTCATCGCGCCGAGCTCGAGCCCGCCAGCGCCGACGCACGTGAGGTGATCCGAGAGCCGGCTCATCTCCCCCATCAGCGTTCGGATCCAGTTGCAGCGGTCGGGGACCTCGAGCTCGAGGAGCTTCTCGACCGCCAGCGCGTAACCGAAGTTGTTGAGCAGCGGGCTGACGTAGTTCAAGCGGTCAGTATAAGGGAACGCCTGCGTCCACGTCTTGTTCTCGCACTCCTTCTCGAACCCACGGTGGAGGTACCCCACCTCGGTGTCACACTTGACTACCGTCTCGCCGTCGAGGAGCAGCGTGAACCTCACCGTCCCGTGCGTCGCCGGGTGGCTGGGGCCCATCTGCAAGAGCATCGGCTCGGAGTGGATGTCCTGATCGATTGTCTCAAAGATGTCTTGCGCCATGTGCCGCCGCCTTCTTCTCGTGTCATGCCTGGCGCGCCATCCGCGCGCCTTCTCTCATTCGTACCGGTCGCTCAGCTGCGCTCGCGCGAGCCCGCCGATTCTTCGCCCTTGTGGAACTCCAGGTACTCCTCGACGGAGTCACGCTCACGGGCGCGCAGCTCGATGCGCGGCTGCGACGCCTGGATCGCATAATCCTTGCGCAGCGGGTGCCCCTCGAACTCCTCGTAGAGCAACACTCGGCGCAGGTCCGAGTGCCCCTCGAAGACCACGCCGTACATGTCCCAGACCTCGCGCTCGAGCCACCCGGCCACTGGCCAGATGTCCGAAGCGGTCGGGATCTTGAGGTCGTCCTCGTGTGCCACCGCGCGCACGATGATCTGGTGTCTGTGCTCGAGCGAGTAGAGGACGTATACGACCTCGAAACGCGGCACGCGGTTCATGTAGTCGACCGCGGTCAGGTCCCGCAGCATGTTCATATTGGCCTTCTCGTCCGAGAAGAGCAGGACGAGCACGTCGTGCGCGTGCTCGGTCGACGTGATGATCGTATCGTTCCCCAGCCGGGAGTGCGAATCGAGCACCGCGTCGGGCAGCTGCTTCTTGACCAGTTCTATGAGCTTCTTTGACATCGTCCTCGCCCTCGTCCGGACCTCGCTGACCGAGGCAACTCCGGACTCGAGATCATTCACCAACCACGCCCTCCGCGTCCCCCTCAAGGGAGACGCGGCGAGGGCACGCACTCGAGACAACCCCACCGACCTCAACCGAGGCGCGGCGGGCGCTCGAACTCATGCGCGCTTGAACAGGGGGTTATCTTCGATGATCCCCTCGGTCTCGCGCGTGCGCTGCTTCTCTTCGTAGGCGTACTTCATCCACGGCTCGCGCTCGATCTTGTCCTGGAGGGCGATGAGGCCGTCGAGGACCTGCTCGGGACGAGGCGGGCAACCCGGGATGTAGACGTCCACGGGGATGATCTTGTCGATCCCCTGGACCGTCGCGTAGTTGTCGTAGAACCCGCCGGTCGAGGCGCACACGCCGAACGAGATCACCCACTTGGGCTCAGCCATCTGCTCGTAGATGCGCTGAAGGTACGGCGCCAACTTGTGGTTGACCGTCCCGACGACCCACAACAGGTCGGCCTGGCGTGGCGAGAACCGCGGGATCTCGGCGCCGAAGCGGGCGAGATCGTAGCGGCTCCCTGCCGTCGCCATGTACTCCATCCCGCAACACGCGGTCACGAACGGGTACTGAAAGAGCGAGTGCTTTCTCGCCCAGTTGACCGCGTCCGACAATCGAGTCGTGAACGCGGTGCTCTCCGGAACCTTATGCTCTAGTCCCATTCGAGACCTCCCTGCTTCCACTCGTAAACGAGCCCAATCGTCAAGATCGATACGAACACGAACATCACTCCGAACGCATAGAGACCATGCCCCATGACGTCGTTCTGTTTCCAGGCGACGGCCCAGGGGATCACGAAGATCGTCTCCAGGTCGAACAGGATGAAGCTGATGGCGATCATGTAGAATTTGACGCTGAATCGCGTCTGTTTCGGACTCCCGATCGGATCCGAACCGGCCTCGTAAGGCATCGCCTTCTGGCGGGTTCGATTCTTCGGGCCGAATTGGTTCGCCAGCAGCGTGATGACACCAGCGACGACCAGAGCGATCACCAGGAAAATCATCAACGCCGAGTAATCTGCGATCTGCATAACTTCTCAGCTCATCGTGTCGTGACGTGACCGTCGCCTTCGACGCGTGGATCGCGTGTCGGTGTCGACTGACGGTCTGTTTCAAGGCCCGTGTGAGTATAGTGAGGGCGACCCACACTGGATAGATGTATCCGGGGCGCCCTCAGGTGCGCCATCCCTACCACGCAGTTTCAGACCAAGTCAAACCGATAAGACCCGCGCAGAATGCGGCTTTGGCGCAACATTCTACCCCCGTTCGCCCTGCCCTTCATCGCGTTCGAGCGCACCGAAAGCCCACGTCCGCGTATCCGACGCTCCCGAACGTCTCCGCGGCGCGGTTCGTCACGCGCCCGAAGCCGATACCCTGACGCCATGATCCTCCGCGGATCACTCGGCCGTCGAACGTGAAGGAGTCGCGCTCGGGGTCCGTCGTCGGCGACGTCTGGTAGAAGAACGAGTCGTAGTAGTCGGCGACGTACTCGGCCACGTTCCCCGTCGCGTGGAGCATCCCGTAGGGGCTCGCCGAGCCCTCGAAGCCATAGACCGACTGGACGCACGCGTTGAGCGTCCCCTGACACTCCATCACGGCCCGCGACGTGTCCGAGTCGTCTCCCCAGGGGAAGCGGCTCGTGAACCTGAACGGCCCACGTGCGCCCTTCTCCCACTCGGCTTCGGTCGGCAGGCGCATCCCCATCCAGGCGCAATAGCCGATGGCGTCCTCGTGGCGCACGCACGCCACGGGGAGGTCCCCGTCTGCGCCGTTGAAGCTCTGCTGCTGGCAATCCCCGGCCACGATCGGCGTCGCGCACTGCCCCGCGTTCACGCATGCGAAGTAGTCCGCGCGCGAGACCTCCGTCCTGTCGAGGTAGTAAGGCGACAGGTCCACCACGCGCGCGGGCTCCTCATCGCTCTGTCGGTCCCCGTCGCTCGTCAGCGCTCCCATCACGAACGTCCCGCCAGGGATATAGAGCGTCCGCCTGCGCTCACCCGGAGCGCAGCCCTCATCGGTCTGCCCGTCGCAGTCGTTGTCCTCCCCGTCGCCGCAAAGCTCGTCGGGGAGCTCGCACGTGCCCGCTCCGCCGTCGCACGTCAGCGTGCCCCATATAGTGTCCGACCCACAGACGCGGACGCACCGCGAGCGGTTGTCGACGAACTGATCGCAGTTCGAGTCCGTGCCGTCGCACACCTCCACGTCGGTCGCCCCACAAGCCTGCCACTGGCCGTCCTGGCAGAGCTGCACGGCGAGGTCGGGGCACGTCCCCGCGCCGCAAGGACGCGCAGCGCCTCGCGCT
>CAJXPN010000143.1 GCA_913058025.1 uncultured Myxococcales bacterium
TCTACACAGAGTAGATCGTCGGCAGCGTCAGATGTGTATAAGAGACAGGTCCAGCTCACCCCCACCGGCTCGTCCTCCCTCGACCCGGTCTCGCTCATGCTCGACGCGCTCGCCGCGGTCGGCGCCCCCGCGATCGGCGACGTC
Organism: uncultured Myxococcales bacterium; assembly: GCA_913058025.1. Lineage (GTDB taxonomy): Bacteria > Myxococcota_A > Bradymonadia > Bradymonadales > Bradymonadaceae > CAJXPN01. The sequence goes on from CAJXPN010000143.1 coordinate 145, forward strand.
GCCCGCGGCGGCGTGCTCGCCAGCGGCGGCCTGCGCCTGCGCCTGACCGCCGCGTGGCACGACCCCTCCGGCCTCGGGCACTCCTACAATCCGCCCGCCTCCTGGTGGCCCAACGACCCCGTCATCGCCTACGAGGAGAAGGTCGCGGACGCCCCGCCCGTCGAGCACGTGCGCGGCATGCCCCGCGAGGAGGTCCCCGTCCTCGAGCTCGTCGTGTCCGAGAAGACGCTCGAGGTCATGGAGGGCGGCCACCCCTGGGCGCTCGCGGACAACAAGACCGGCCCCCGCCAGCACCTCCCCGTGGGCGAGGTCGTCCGGCTCCGCGGCTCACGCGGTGGGAGCGGCCCGTTCGCGCTGCTCGAGCACGGCGAGTACGCCGCGAGGTTCTGGTCGGAGGCCGACGACGACGACGCGCTCGACTTCGAGGCCGAGATCCGGTTCCGCGTCGACGAGGCGCTCCAGCTCCGCGCCGAGCTCATCCGCGACAGCCACGAGACCGACCTCTTCCGCCTCATCCACGGTGAGGCCGACGGCCTCCCCGGCGTCTACGTCGACCGGGTCGGCCCGCTCATCCGCGCGACGATCTACGGCGCGTGCGGCCGCCGCCTCAAGCCCACGGTCTACGAGGCGCTCACCGAGCACGACCCCAACATGATGATCCTGGAGGTCGAGCACATCAGGGACGTGCGCGAGGCCGGCGAGCTCCCGCGCGCCAAGGTCGCGCACCGCGGCCGCTCGTTCTTGCCCGAGGGCGAGCGCTCGGTCGGGCTCGAGGACGGCCTGCGCTACTGGTGTGAGGCGTGGGAGGGGATCGACGTCGGCTTCTTCGCCGACCAGCGCAAGAACCGCCGCGCGCTCGTCGCCCACGCGGCCACGGGCCAGCGCTGGCTCAACCTCTTCGGCCACACCGGCGCGTTCTCCGTCGCGCTCGCGGCGCAGGGCGCCCGCGTGACCAACGTCGACGTCTCGGCGCGCTACCTCACGTGGACCGCCGACAACTTCGCGCTCAATGGCCTCGACGCCGACCTCGACGTCGGCGTCGCCGAGGACGCCCGCGCCTTCGTCGCCCGGACCGAGGAGACCTACCACGGCATCATCATCGACCCGCCCACCGCCGCCCAGGGCAAGGGCTCGTTCTGGTCGATCCGCCGCGACTACGAGGACCTCCTCACGCGCTGCTTCGAGCTCCTCGAGCCCGGCGGCGTCCTGCTCGCGTGCAAGAACGACAGGAAGCAGCGCGGCGGGCTCATCAAGACCGTGCGCGCCGCGGCCCAGGCCGCCGGCGTCGGGCTCGCGAGCGTCATCCCCGCCACCCCCGGTGTCGACTACCCGAGCCTCGAGGGCTTCCCCGAGGGCGATCCGTTCGAGGGCGTCATCGCGTACGCGCGCTGAGGTTGGCGCCGGCGCTTCGTTCGGTTGCGGCGTTGGGTTCGCGTGTCTTTGGCGGAGGGTGGAGGAGGCGCGGCTGCTCTCCCCGCCGCCGGGCCTTCGGCCCTTGGCGCTCCCCGCTGGGGAACTTTGTAACGTGCAGGAATCATGGGGTTGGGTTCGCGAGGGAGTGTCCATCGAGCCTCGCCGCCTGCGCGGCCTCCTGCGGGCTCCGAACAGCGCGCGGATATATCAATGCCTGCGCTGGACAGGAAGAGCCCTGGGTGGCCCACAGCCCCTCCCGCACCTCCCAGGAACACCGCACGGTCGCCCCGCGAACCACCGACCATGATCCCTGCACGTTACTCAGCTCCCCAGCGGGGAGCGCCAAGGGCCGAAGGCCCGGCGGCGGGGAGGGCTGCCGCGTCTCCACAGCCCTCCGAAACAGACCGCCAACCCCAAAGCCAAGAACAGCCTGAAGCGCGGCCGAAGCCGACCGCCCTGCCCTGCTCAGAGCTCCCCGGACTCCATCTTGACCTTGAGCCTGGCGAGGTCGCCCTTCATCTGGGACTCGAACCCGCCCGCGAGCTTCTTGCCGATCGGTCCTAGAAGCCGGCCGGTCTTGATGGTGCCGCGGTAGGTGACGCGGGTGGCGTCGTCGCCGTCGGGGGCGAAGTCGTAGCCGCCGGAGTACGTGTAGAGCTTGCCGGAGGACTCGATGCGGATCGCAGAGTCGGTGTCGAGCCTGGCGATGGTCGCCTTGGTGTCGAAGTCGCGCCCGCCTATCTTTCGCGTGTACTGGATCTGGGCGCCCTGGCGAGGCTCGCCGGGGCTGATCTGGCCAGACTGGGTCACGCCGTCCTGCCAGCGCACGGCGTTGCCGTAGTCGCTCATGACGGCGAAGACCTCGCTGATGGGTCTCGCGATTCGAATCTCGACGCTCACGCTCGCCTCGGCCATCTCACCCTCTCTCTTGAAGTGGAGCGTGGAGCATAGCCGAGGCGGACGCGGCGGAGCAAAGCGGGAGTCAGGCGGACTCGAGCGCGGCGAGGGCGGCGTCGTAGTCGGGCTCGTCGGCGACCTCGATGACGTGCTGGGTGTAGACGACCTCGTGGGCGGCGTCGAGGACGACCACGGCGCGGCTCATGAGGCCACCGAACGGGCCGGAGGTGATCGTGACGCCGTAGTCCTTGCCGAAGCTCGAGCGGAAGCCCGAGCCCATGACGACGTCCTCGATGCCCTCGGCGGCGCAGAAGCCGCCGAGCGAGAACGGGAGGTCCTCGCTGATGGTGAGGACCTTGGCGCCCTCGAGCCCGGCGGCGCGCGCGTTGAAGGTGCGCGCGCTCGCGGCGCACACGGGCGTGTTCACGCTGGGCACGATGTTGAGCACGAGCTTTTGGCCCGCGAAGTCGGCGAGCGTGAGGTCCTTGAGGTCGGTCCCCGCGACCGAGAACGCGGGGGCCGCGTCACCGACCTTCGGGAGCGATCCAGCGGTCTCGAAGGGCGCGCCCTGCAGTGTAATCGTCGTCATCTCTTCTCCTCATCGTCATGGTGTCATTTCAGAATGTTCAGGCTGGTCGCCAAGCGAGCCACCCGCACCTCCTGGAGATGCGCGCGCGTCGGGTTTCGTTGCGCGCGCAGGGTGTGCGTTTCTAACCCATCGACCTCGCCAACGCACCCGCGGGCGCGTTAGCGTGCATCTCTTCGATCGAGGGCGCAGACGTCAGCGCCCTGGAACCGATGCCTCGTGGAAGGAGCCTGGCGCCATGACCGAGTACCTGACCGACCGCTTCGGGCGCATGCACGACTACCTGCGGCTGTCGCTGACCGACCGCTGCAACCTGCGCTGTGGCTACTGCATGCCCGCCGACGGCGTGAAGCTCGAGCCCGCGGCGAGCTACCTCACCGACGACGAGCTCGTCCGCCTCGCGGGGCTCTTCGTGCGCCTGGGCGTGCGCAAGATCCGGCTGACCGGAGGCGAGCCGCTCGTGCGCAAGGGAGCCGTCGAGGTGATCACCCGGCTCGGCGCGCTCGAGCAGCTCGAGACTCTGTCCATCACCACCAACGGCGTCCTGCTCGCCGACCAGCTCGACGCGCTCCTGGCCGCGGGCGTGCGTGAGTACAACCTCTCGCTGGACACGCTCGACCCGGAGCTGTTCGCCAAGATGACACTGCGTCAGCGCTTCGAGCCGGTGCGCGCGGCGCTCGACGCGTTGCTCGACGAGGCGAACAGAGACCCGAACGTACGGGTCAAGATCAACTGCGTCGCGATGGCGGGTCAGAACGAGTCGTCGCTCGCCGAGCTCGCGGCGCTCTCGCTCGAGCACCCCATCGAGGTCCGCTTCATCGAGTACATGCCCTTCCACGGAAACCAGTGGGACCGCGAGAACATGCTGTCGATGGCGCGCATCGTCGAGCACGTCGAGGCAGCCCACGGCCCGCTCGAGCCGATCGCCTCGCACGCCTCGAGCACGGCGAAGCGCTGGCGGCTGGACGGCGCGCGCGGCACCGTCGGCGTCATCGCCAGCATGACCACGCCCTTCTGCTCCGCGTGCAACCGCGTCCGCGTGACCGCCGACGGCGCCTTCAAGGTCTGCCTCTTCGGCAACGCCGAGGTCAGCCTGCGCGACGCGATGCGACAGGGCGCGCTGACCGACGACGAGCTCGCCGTGGTCATCCAGGGCGCCCTCTCGGCCAAGCACGCCGCCCACGCCGGGCTCGACGTGCTCTCCGAGCTCCCCAACCGCCCGATGATCACCATCGGCGGGTGATGTTGCACCCCAGGCTGAACAAAAAGACAGGGGTGTAACAATGTTACAGTGGGCGTTCGGGTGGGATGAGCGGCTCTGAAATCGACTGAGGGTGGAATTCCAGCACGCGTTGGGAGCGTCCGAGAGGGCTGGGGGTGGAGTTCCAACACGGTCCCCCAGCGGCCGTTCGCTCACGCTCACTCCGCGGTCCCCTCGCAGGGACCTCAGCCCCATCACCGCCCGATTATGGCTGGTGGCTCACGGGGTGGCTTCTCGAGGGCTCGCGCATGGGCGATCGGCTCGGGAAGGCACCTCGGAGGCGTTCTGCTGGCCTCGAGCTCGAAGTGGCCATTTACGTATTGCCTCCAAAACGTGCCCTACGATGCCCCTGGCGGCGCCCAGGTTCGACAGGCACTCCTACGCGCATGCGCGCCCAGCCGACCCCAGCGCCCACGCGAACCCAATACCAAGAACAGACCAACGTCGCGCCGAAACGAAACGAAAGAGGCCCCTCGCGTGAGCGAGGGGCCTCTTTCGTGATTCGCCACCGAAGCAGGCGCGTCTGCGTCCTCAGCGCAGCGCCTCGATCGCCTCGAGGCTCGCCTGGAGCGCGGCGCGCTCCTTCTCGAAGCCGGCGAGCTTCTCGCGCTCCTTGGCCACGATCTTGTCGGGCGCCTTGGAGACGAACTTCTCGTTGTTCAGCTTCCTGGAGACGTGCGTGATGTCATCGTCGACGCGCGCGATCTCCTTGGTGAGCCTGGCGAGCTCCTCCTCGACGTCGATCAGGCCCTTGAGCGGGATCTGGAGCTCGAGGCCTTCCACGACCGCGGTCGCCGTGGGGCCGACCTCGGGCGCGGACTCGAGCAGCTCGAGGCCGTCGATCTTGGCGAGGCGGCTGATGATGGACGCGCCGCGCGTGGCCGTCGCCCTGAGCTCGGCGTCCTCCGTGATCAGGAACGCGCGCTCGATGCGGCGGCCCGGCTTCACGTTCGTCTCGCCGCGGATCTGACGCGTCGCGCTGACGATCCCGCGCGCGAGGTCGAACGCGGCGACCTCGTCGGACCACTCCGAGACGTCGAGGGCCCTGGGCCAAGGCGCGATGATGCACGCCGTGGGCGCGCCCTCTCCCTTCGGGATCACCTGCCAGATGTGCTCGGTGATGAACGGCGAGATCGGGTGCAGCAGCCTCACGATCACCTCGAGGGCGTAGAGCGCGGCGCCCTGTGACGCCTGGCGCTCCTGGGGCGTCGCGTCCGTGTCGTCGTACAGGCGCGCCTTGCTCGCCTCGATGTACCAGTCGCAGTACTCGTGCCAGACGAAGTCGTAGATCGCCTGCGCGGCGTCCTCGAACTTGAACGCCTCGAGCGCCGCGTCGACCTCGCCGATCACGCGCGTCAGGCCAGAGAGCATCCAGCGATCCGCCAGGCCGAGGTCCTCGACGCGCCACGTCGCCTCGCCCTCTCCCGACCACGCGGAGTACGCGGGAGGGGTGTAGTCCGAGACCTTGTCGAGGACGAACTTCGACGCGTTCCACAGCTTGTTCAGGAACGCGCGGTAGCCCTCCATGCGGTTGATGTTGAGCTTGATGTCGCCCGACGAGTTCGAGAGCGCCGAGAGCGTGAACCTCAGCGCGTCCGCGCCCTGGGTCGAGATACCCGCGATCTCCTCGCCGGACGCGCGGTCCTTGAAGAGCAGCTCGTCCTTGTCGATCTTGCGGATCAACTCCTTGTGCATCTTCGGGTGCAGGTTCACCTGGCGCTCACCGTAGATGAGGTGGAGCGGGTCGATGACGTTGCCCTTCACCTTGGACATCTTGTGCCCCTTCTCGTCACGCACCATCGAGTGGAGGTAGACGTCGGCGAAGGGAGTCTCGCCCATGGCGTAGATGCCCATCATCATCATGCGGGCGACCCAGAAGAAGAGGATGTCCGAGCCCGTCTCCATGACCTGGGTCGGGTAGAACTTCTCCAGCGACTCGGTCTGCTCCGGCCACCCGAGCGTGGAGAACGGCCACAGGCCGCTGGAGAACCACGTGTCGAGCACGTCAGGGTCCTGCGTGAGCTCGACGCCCTCCCCCAGCTTCGCCTCGGCCTGCGCCTTCGCGTCCTCCTCGGTCATCGCGACGAAGACCTCACCGCCGGGGCCGTACCACGCCGGGACCTGGTGTCCCCACCAGAGCTGGCGGCTGATGCACCAGTCCTGGATGTTGTGCATGAAGTGGTCGAACGTGGCCTTCCAGTAGGATGGCGTGATCGTCGTCGCGCCCGACTCGACGGCCTCGATCGCGGGCTTCGCGAGCGGCTCTCCCCTGACCCACCACTGCTTCATGACGAGCGGCTCGACCACGACGCCGGTGCGCTCCGAGCGCCCCGGCGAGTACGTGATGTCGTCGACGCGCTCGAGCAGGCCGAGCGCGTCGAACGCCGCCACGATCGCCTTACGCGCCTCGTAGCGGTCCATCCCGGCGAACTCCGCGGGGCACGTCTCGGCCATCATCGTCGCGTCCAGGCCGATGACCTGGATGCGCTCGAGCCCGTGGCGCTCCCCGCACTCGTAATCGTTGGGGTCGTGCGCGGGCGTGATCTTGACCGCGCCCGTACCCTTCTCGGGGTCGGGGAGGATCGTGTCCGCGATGATCGGGATCTGTCGCCCGGTCAGCGGCAGCTCGATCATCTTCCCGATCATGTCGGTGTAGCGCTCGTCGTCCGGGTGGACGGCGACGGCCGTGTCCCCGAGCATCGTCTCCGGGCGCGTGGTGCCGATGGTGATGTGCCCGGAGCCGTCTGCCAGCGGATAGCGCATGAACCAGAACTTGCCGGCCTCGCCGTCCTTGTTCTGGAGGACCTCGAGGTTGGACAGGACGGTCTGAGTGGAAGGGTCCCAGTTGACCATACGGTCGCCGCGGTAGATCAAGCCGTCCTCGAACATGCGCACGAAGATCGTGCGGACGGCGTGCGAGAGGCCCTCGTCCATGGTGAAGCGCTCACGCTTCCAGTCGCACGACGCGCCCATGCGCTTGAGCTGGCGCACGATCGTGCCGCCGGACTCCTCCTTCCACTGCCAGACGCGCTCGAGGAACGCCTCGCGGCCGAGCTCGTGGCGGTCGGTGCCCTCCTCGCGCAGGAGCCGCTCGACGACGACCTGCGTGGCGATGCCGGCGTGGTCGGTCCCGGGGAGCCAGAGCGCCTCGTAGCCCTGCATCCGCTTCCAGCGCACCAGGACGTCCTGGAGCGTGACGAAGAGCGCGTGCCCCATGTGCAACGAGCCGGTGACGTTGGGCGGGGGGATCACGATCGTGTACGGCTCCTTGTCCGAGGTCTCGTCGGCCTCGAAGTAGCCTCCGCTCATCCAGAAGTCGTACCAGCGCCCCTCGACGGAGACGGGGTCGTAGGCTTGGCTGAGATCGATGTGGTCTGCGTCGCTCATGAAGGTGCCTGTGTGCTGACGTGGGCGAGTGGAGAGTCGTGCTGGCGCGCGCGGCGCCGGGGTTTGGTCGACTCGGTAACATGGTCGGAAGGAGGCGCGCAAAAGCAAAAGACCCACGCGGGCCGACCTCACCCGTAGTGAGGCCGCCCGTCGTGGGTCGGCATGCTGGAGCGCACCTGCGTTGTGGTGAGAGGTAGCCCCGGCGCGTGGCCGGGGAGGTGACCTCAGAGGTCCTCGAGCAGGGTCTCCAGCTCGGAGCGTACCTGCGCCTGGATCCGCTCGTCGAGCTGCCCGAACGAGGCGTTGATGCGCTCGTCGACGTGCTGCATGAGCCGGGGCATGATCTTCTGCTGGATGAGCTCGCCCATGACGTTGCGCAGGAGCCCAGGGAGCTCCTTACGGACGGTGGCGCGGACCTCCTCGGTGATCATCTCCGAGAGCGTCTCACGATCCACCGCCTGTCTCTTATACACATCTGACGCTGCCGACGATCTACTCTGTGTAGA
>CAJXPN010000144.1 GCA_913058025.1 uncultured Myxococcales bacterium
AGATTTCTGCCTGTCTCGTGGGCTCGGAGATGTGTATAAGAGACAGGTGTCGATGTCCTCGGCCTCGTCGACGCAGTTGTCGGTGACGTCGGGGATGCCGTCCCCGTCCGAGTCGAGCGTGGGATCGATCTCGGGCTCCACGGGCTCACGCGGCTCGTTGTCGTAGGTAAGGTTCACGAACGCGCGGAACTCTGGCGAGCCGTAGCCCGCGATGAGGCCGCCGCCCGCGCCCGTCGAGACCGAGAGGCCGACGGGCGTGTTCAGCGTCACGCCGACCAGGCCCTCGAGCGGCGTCGCGTCCGGCTCGAACGCCTGCGCGAAGGGCGTGCGCCCGAAGAGCTCGGCGCCCACGTCGATCAGCCCGTTCATCAGCTCGAGTTGGGCGCCCGCGCCATAGCGCAGCTCAGAGCCCTGCTCGAGGTTGCTCAACTCGATCGTCGGCTTGAACCTCGCCCCCACGTTCAGCGCCAGCATCACGGGGCCGACGCGCGTGTCTGCGATCAGCTTCGGCGTCACGCCGAACCCGTTGGCACCCACGAACGCGGCCGAGTTGCCCGTCGGCGCGCTCACGCCGAGCTGGAGGGCCAGGCCCACCGGGCCATCATTCGACGACATGAACGCGCCCTTGGCGCGGAGCTGGAGGTCGCCCGTGGCGAACCCCGAGAGGTCCTCGCCCAGGAGCGTCACGTTGTTCACCGGGTAGAGCGGCATCAGGAGGTCGACCTGCACGATGTCCGCGATCCCGAAGCCGCCCATCACGTTCAGCGCGAGCTGCTGGTCCACGATCCGCGTCTCGTCTCCGTCCTCGGCGATCGAGACCAGCGGCGCAGACGAGTAGTTGAACCCTATGCCCGCGACGAACTTCATGCTGCCGAGCGTGTCCGCGCCCTCCGTTGAGAAGATGGCGCCCGGACCGACCGCCGGCTCGAAGTTCTGCACGTCGCCGCGCGCTTCATCCTGGGCGAACGCTGGCGCCGACCACACACAAAGCGCGGCGACCCACGCACACGTCCTGACAATCTGCTCTCGCATACTTACAACTCGACTTCGGTTCATGATCATTGGAATGCGGGACATCATCACCGAGACGCCCCCCTGCTTCAAGCCCTCTCCGCTCACGGAGGTCGAACGTGACGAAATGCCTTGACAGGTCCCCACGTGATCTCTTAAACGTCTTCTCCGCTGTGACGGGACGCCAATGTAGCTCAGCTGGTAGAGCAGCGCATTCGTAATGCGCAGGTCGTCAGTTCAAGTCTGATCATTGGCTCTTACGTCACAGCAAGAAGAAGAGGTCGGCACGCATCGCGTGTCGGCCTCTCTTCGTTTCGCGCCCACGCGGACCCCTCACCAGCCGAAGATGAACGCGACCTCGCCCGTGAACCCGGGCGCGCCGAACACGCCGATCTCTCCAGCGAGCTGGAGCCCGCTGTAGTCGTTGAGAGGGAGCCGCATGCCCAGGCGCGCGGAGAAGTCGAACCGGGTCGCCACTCCTTTCCCTGGCTGGTCTCCGAACACGCGCGCGTCGAGCATGTTGAGCGACCCGAGCATGTCCCCGAACACCGACACCTCCTCCCCCAGCGCGACCCCCATCCCGCCACGCACCACCATCGAGTTCACGCCAGCCACGCCGTCTGGCTGGGCGCACTCGCCCAACGAACCACACCCGAGCCCCTGGCTCGTCCCGAACAGCAGGTCCAGGCCGAACGTCGCCCTCGTCCAGAGCGCCCCGCCGAGCACGTCGATGGGGGACTCGAACGTCGCGTCGTACCTGAGGCCCGACTGCGTCCACATCCCGTCACCGAGCTGGACGACGCGCTCCCCCTCGTCCACCAGCAGCGACGTCCCCCCGTAGTCCCTCGCCCCCATCGCGAACCCCATCGACATGACGGCGCGCTCGTCGTCGGCGCTCGCGAGCTCGGGCGCGAAGACACCCAGCGTCAGGCACACCGCGCCTACGATCCGGGCCGCCGCGATCTTCACGTCTCTCATCGTCTTCATGGGTCGCTCCTTGGTCTGGTACGTTCGAGTACATCTCCCTTGAGCACCTTCCGGGCCACACACGCGCAGGCGCACGACACCGTCGCGCGGCCGCCCCGCGCCAGACATCCACGCCCCCCCGGCGGACTACGCTTCATCCACACTGGCGAGCGACCGTTCGACTGAGTCGACGCTCAGCGTGCGAACATCGCATTTGAACACACGCGCCGGCGTGCCCATGATAGAGGGTGGCCACCAGCGGCCTGTACAACCGACGCGCACCCCTGCTGGATGGACGCGCGACGCTCAACGAGGAGGCTCACACGATGGGCAAGCTCATCCTGATCATCATCGCGTTCTTCATCTCTCCCCTCGCCGTCTTCTTCGTCGACGGCATAGGGAAGCGCTTCTGGCTCAACCTGATCCTCTACATCTGCGGCGTCGTCCCAGGCGTCATCCACGGCATCTACGTCGTCCTCGACGACTGAAGCGCGCGCGCCACCGCCATGATCTCCCGCGACAGCGGGCGGTCGACGTCGAGCGGCGCCGACCGCTCCCGCGCGAACGCGTGGAGCCCACGAGCGTGCGGGCCGAAGCCCTCCACGCCCTCGAGCTCCATCGCCTGAGCGGCCGCGATCACGCCGATCGCCAGCACCTCCCAGACGCGCTCGAGCGACCACGCCGCGCGCGTGGCCGCCGTGGTCCCCATCGGGACCACGTCCTGGTTCCCACCGTTCGTGGGCACCGACTGGATCGAGGCAGGGACCGACCGGGCGCGCAGCTCGGCGATCAGCGCGCTCGACGTCACCTGCGCGCCCATCAGGCCCGAGTGCAGCCCAGGCGTGCCCCCCGTCAAGAACGGAGGCAGGCCGCTGGTCCTCGCGTCCGTCACGGCCGCGATCTGGCGCTCCGCCAGCACCGCGATCTGCACCACCGCGTTGTTCAGCGCGTCCGCCGCGAACGCGACGTGCTGACCGAAGAAGTTGCCGCCGTGGAGCACGCGGTCTCCCTCGACGTCGACCAGCGGGTTGTCCGTCGCGGACTCGAGCTCTCGCTCGACCACCTCGTCGTGCCAACCCAGCGCGTCGTGGACCGCCCCGAGGAGCTGCGGGACGCACCGGAGCGAGTAGCGCTCCTGCACGAGCTCCTGGTCCAGCGCCACGCCCCCCTCGGGCCTCGTCCACGTCACGCCCCGACGACGCACCCTCGTGGCGCCCTCGAGCAAGGCCCCCAGCCGGCGCCTCGCGGCGCGCTGGCCCGGGTGCGGCCTGGCCGCGTCGAAGACTTCGTCCCACGACTCGACCTTCGCGCGCGCCACCTCCGCAAAAGCAGCGCTCAGCCTCAGCGCCCAGTCGAGCGCGCGCCTGGCCGAGTCTCCGTTGAGCGCGCTCACCCCCGTCATCGTCGCCGTCCCGTTCACGAGCGCCAGGCCCTCCTTCGCGCCGAGCTCGAGCGGGATCAGCCCCGCCGCCTCGAGCGCCTCGCGTGACCAGACCTCACCGCCGCCAGCGCCGTGCACCCAACCCTCTCCGAGCAGCGCGAGCGCGACGTGCGAGAGCGGCGTCAGGTCCCCGCTCGCGCCGACCGTCCCCATCGATGGCACCACGGGCGTCACGCCGCGCTCCAGGCACGCGCACAACAGCTCGATGACCTCCGGCCTCACCGCCGAGTAACCACGGCTCAGGCTCGACGCGCGCGCGACCATCATCGCCCGCGTCTGCTCCACGCTCAGCGATGGGCCCACGCCCGTGGCGAGGTGGTAGAGCAGGTTGCGCTGGAGCTGGTCGGCGAGCTCGGGCGACAGGTGCGTCGTCGCCAGCGGGCCGAACCCCGTGGTCACGCCGTACACGAGCTCGCCTCGCCCCACGCACTCCATCATCACGTCGCGCGCGCGCTGGGTCGCGAGCCGCCCCTCTTCTCCCAACAGCAGGCGCGCGTCACCGCGCGCCGTGACCGTCACGTCCGCCACGGTCAGCCGCGCCCGCGGCCCAAGCTCGATCGTCTTCATCCTCGACTCCTCCTCGCGCGCCACGCCGATGAGAGCTCACCGCGCAGAACCTTCCCCGAGCCACCTCGGGGCAGGCGCTCCATGCGCAGCCAACGCGTGGGATGTTTGTACCGGGAGAGCGCGCTCAGATGCGATCGTAACCTCTCGAGGTCCCAACCGTCGTCGCACACGACCGCCGCCGTCACGGCCTCGCCCCAGCGTGGGTGCGGCGTGCCGAAGACGGCGACCTCGTGCAAGCCGGGGGCGCCCGCGAGCCCTCGCTCGACCTCGGCCGGGTACACGTTCTCACCGCCCGTGATGATCATGTCCTCGAGGCGCCCGGAGAGCGTGAGGCCTCCCGAGGCATCCAGCGCGCCGAGATCACCCGTGCGCAGCCACCCGTCGGGCTGGAGCAGCTCGCCGGTCGCCTCCTCGTCTCTCCAGTACCCGAGCGTCACGTTCGGCCCGCGAAGCTGCACCTCTCCGACCGCGCCCGCGGGCAGGGGCGCTCCACCTGGGCCGGTGATCCGGCAGGACATCTCGGGGTCGGGGCGGCCGACGAAGCCGGCGCGCGCGGCGACCTCGGCCGGCGCCGCGAGCGTGGCCGAGGGAGACGTCTCGGTCATGCCGTAGCCGACGTGAAGGTCCACGCCGAGGCGGCGCGCGACGAGGTCGCGCGTGGCCATAGGGAGCGGCGCGCCGCCCGACAGGCCGACCCTCAACGCGCCACCCCAGCCGACCGGGGCCGCGAGCGCCACGGCCCGCCACATCGAGGGGACCATGAACGCGCAGGTCGCGCCGGTGAGGGCGACCGCGCTGGCGGCGGGGTCGAAGCGGGGCGCCGACACGGTCCGGCCGCCGACCAGGAGCAGCGGCAGCGTGAAGCACCCCAGACCCGCGGCGTGGAACAGCGGCGCCGCGGCGTAGTTGACGTCCCGTGAGGTCAGCCCGAGCCCGCGCACGAACTGCCGGGCCGAGGTCGCGAGGTTACGGTGGGAGAGCGTCGCGCCGCGAGGGCGCCCCGTCGTGCCGGACGTGAAGAGGATCAGCGCGGGCGCGTCCAGGCTCCCGTGGCGCGTCGCGCGTCGACGCGACGCGCCCTCGACGAGGGCGCCCCACCGCGAGGCGTCGAGGGCGCCCGCGAGACCGCCGAGCGCACCCGACGCGCGCTCGGCGGTCGTGACGCAGACCTTCGCCTCGACGTGCTCGAGCTGGGCGCGCGCCTCGGGCGCGGACGCCCGGGTGTTCAGGAACACGGCCACGGCGCCCAGACCTGCGCACGCCGCGAGGAGGACGACGTGGGCGCGGCCGTTGGGCAGCCAGAGCGCGACGCGATCGCCTGCGCACACGCCGAGGAGGTCGAGCGCGCCGCGGGCGCCCTCGACCTCCTCGGCCAACGCATCCCAGGACCACGCAACCCCCGCGTCCTCCCAGGCGATCCCCTCGGGTTCGTCGCACGCGTGCCACTCGATCCATTCGTCGCACCTGTCCATTCGTCCTCTCCATGGCAACGCCCACGCCACGACCCTTCTATGCGTGAGGGGTCACCTCGGGTGTGAACCAGGCGCTCGAGCTCCGTTCGCGCGACGCGCAGATCGTTGCGTCGAAGAGCGATCGTCATTCACGTCATCAAATTGATCCGAACCCAATAACGATGCGGTTACATCAAGTAACCGAGAATTCCATCCAGGTTGTACTTTTACAGCAAAACAAGACCCGAGACATGACCATGACACAACCAGCCTCTCTCCAACGTATCGAGCAGACGCTGTCGGCGATGCCGCATCTGCGTGGGGTCATGCTCACCACGACCCGTGGCGAGGTGCTCTCGTCTCAGGGATCGGAGATCGCCATGCTCGAGCAGCTCGCGTCATTCGTGGTGGGGCTCTCGGAGCTGAGCTCGAGGCTCATCATCGAGTCGGGCTCGGGTGAAATGGAGAGCGTGTTCCTGACAGCGAGCCAGGGGTGCGTGTGCATCCAGCAGGTCGGAGCCGACCACCTGCTGTTCGCGCTGTGTGACGAGAGCGCGTCGCCGGGTCTGATCGCCCACGAGCTCGCCTGGTGCGCACAACACCTACACACGACCCACTGAGCCGAAGCGAGACCACCATGGAACCCACCACGATCGCGATCATCGCCAGCGCGTCTGCGCTGTCGGCATTCGCTGGAGTCGTCGTCGGCCGCCTCGGACGGGTCACCCCCTCCGTCGCAGACGACGCCCCCTCACCCGCCCTGACCACGAACACGAGCCGAGATCGAGAGCGCCTCGACGACCTCCAGCGCGTCCACGACACGCTCCGAGCCGCGCTAGCAATCCCCGAGCGGGGCGCGCCCATCGCTGCCGGGCCGCTCTCCTCGCAGCTCGAGCGGTTCGAGCTCGCGCTGCGCGAGCTCCGCTCGCGAAAGTTCACGCGAGCGGCCGCGATCTATGACACCAGGGGGTTGCTGATTCTTGGGCGAGGAGAGCGCGACGATCTCGGCGTCCTGGGCGCGGTCACCGGTGCGATCTCGAGCTTCGGGATCACTCCCGACCTCGACGCGCTGGAGTGGTCGAGCGAGCGCGGCGTGTCGCTGCACGTCGAGCGCGTCGCGATCGACCCCTCACGCGACGTCATGGTCGCGATCTGGACGGACGGCGCGCGCGTGGCGCCCTCGGCGCTCATGCTCGCGCGAGCGATCCTCAGCGGAGACGTCCGCGAGCAGGTCACGCATGACGCGCGCGCTCGCCTACGCGTCAACGAGGAGGTCCCACAGGTCGTCACGGAGATGACCTCGGAGTTGCCGCTGACCCAGCTCACGATCGAACGAGGCGGGCAGGTCGACCTCTCGCTCGGGGCGAGCGTCGACGCGTCGCAGGTTGCGGCCCGCGCGGCGTTGTGGCGTTGGGCGAGCACCTTCGGTCAGGTGCGCGCCGGGCTCGGCGCGCTGCACGCGGTGCACCTGCTCAGGAGCGAGGAGCGCGTGAGCGGGTACGCCGTGCCACACACCGACGCGCAGCCTGATCGCACGCTCTGGCTGACGCTCCCGAGGGCCTCACCCTCGCCAGACACTCGCATCGGCGGGTGGCTCGGTCAGCTGCGCTGGCAGCTCGCCAAGAACGACCCCAGCCGCACCGCACACACGACGCCCTCTCAGGAGACGCGACATCCCGAGGAAGGACGAGGAGTGACACCATGACCCAACCACAGAACGAATCCATCGCGTTGCTGCTCCGGCAGATGCGTGACCAGCTCCAGGACCTGCGCGAAGACAACGTCACCTTGCGCGCGGAGCTCCGAGACCTGCGCGCCGAGAACGAGCGGATCCGGACACGCGCCCAGACCACCCCGACGATCGGCCACCGCGAGGACGTGATCTGGCCGGAGGACGAATTCAACCCGCCCACCATCGCGCCCTCGAGCAGCAGGCTCGGAGACTCCGTCACGCAGACCGCCAACGGGTGGGAGCGTGAGGGCAGGACGCGCAAGGCCACGTCGGTCGACGGCGTCTACTCACGGCGCGTCCCAGGCAAGCCCGAGTCGAACATCTACGGACGCGGCCTCGAGCCCGCGGAGCTCCGCGGGAGGGAGTTGTCCCCGCCCGTCGGCCGCGCCGTCGGGGCGCCCGCCATCGACCTGGGCTACGTCAACAGCGTGAGCCCCGACGAGCTCGACGTGCTCCCCTATGGCCTCATCGTGCTCGACGCCAACGGCGACGTCCTCTTCTACAACGAGACCGAGAGCAGGCTCGCCGGCTACGACGTCGAGGCCGTCACCGGGAAGAACTTCTTCCAGGACGTCGCGCCCTGTACGCGCGTCAAAGAGTTCCAGGGCCGCTTCGACGAGTTCGTCGACGGCAAGCTCGGGCGCGTCGCCTTCTTCGACTTCGTCTTCTACTTCTCACACGGCACCCAGAAGGTCCTCATCGGCCTGTCGCACGGGCGCTCGCGCGGCCACTACAACGTGATGATGATGAGGACGTGAGACGCGGGGCCTTCACTCGAGCGATTCGCCGACATCACCGGGAGGTCTGCGCCTGCGACGAGTCCCGTGACGCCACGCTCACGCCCAACGAGGTCTTCGGCCTCGACTTCGTCGCCGAGCAGTAGCTGGACAGAAGGCTCACGACCACCAAACGCGGCGCGCGCACGGAGAGGCGCACCAGGGCAACCGCACTCCTCATGACCTGTCTCTTATACACATCTGACGCTGCCGACGATCTACTCTGTGTA
>CAJXPN010000145.1 GCA_913058025.1 uncultured Myxococcales bacterium
CGAGATTTCTGCCTGTCTCGTGGGCTCGGAGATGTGTATAAGAGACAGGCGCATAGACACGACCGAGCTCGAGCGTCCCCGACATGGCCTCACTGTGCTCATAGAGGCGGAGCGCCTCCTTGAGCTGGATGTTCTCGCGCTCGAGGCGCCGCTGCGCCAGCCCGCGCTCGAGCAACTTGATGACGTCCTGAACCTTGAACGGCTTGAGGACGTAGTCGTACGCGCCTGCCTTCATCGCGCCGATCGCGGTCTCGACCGTGCCGAACCCCGTCATCATGAGGACCAGAGGCATGTCGCCGCGCATCGCGTGCAGCACGTCCAGGCCGCTCATCCCCGGCATCTTGAGGTCGATGAGGAGGGCGTCCCAGCGCTCGCGCTCCAGAAGCGTGAGCGCCTGCTCACCATCCGACACGGCGACCACGTCGTAGCCCTCGAGCTCGAGGAAGTCCGTGAGGACCTCCCTGATCGTGGGCTCATCGTCTGCCACGAGGATCCTCGCCATCTCTCTCTGCTCCTGTCTCTGGGGCGCGCTGCGTGCGCGTTCTCCTGACAGAACGTTAGCATGAGGCGCGCGAGCGCGTCACCTGCACACACCCTCCTACACGCACACCTTCGAGCCCCAGAGGAGCCGGGCGACCTACTTCGCCGGGTCCTTCGTCGCAGCCTTCGTCGGAGCCTTCGCGGGGTCCTTCGCCAGGCCCTCCACGGCCGCGCCGTCGACCTCGGGCGCCTCCTCGTCCTGGTCCGGCTCCTCGAGCCCTTCGAGGTCACGCAGCGCGGCGACCGCCGCACCTCGCACCGCAGAGCTCGGGTCCTTCGCGCGGGCGCGCTCGAGGTCGGCGCGCGCCGACACCGCGTACGAGTCGGCGAGCGCGTGCGCCGCGCGCGCCCTGACGGACTCCTCGGGGTCGGTGTTGAGGGCATGTGTGAGCGCCTGGATGGCGCGCTCGTCTTCGACGAACGAGAAGATGTCCACGATCTCTATCCTGTCCTCGATCGCCTCCTCGTCGCCGCCCTTGAGGATCTTGGACAGGCGCGCGATCTCCTGCTCGTAGCGCACGAACGCCTTGGCCGACTCCTCCTGCTCACCCCTCGCCGCGTGCAGCTGGCCGAGCTCGACCCACAAGAACAGGTACGACGGCTGGATCTCTAGCGCCTTGCGGTACGACTCGATCGCCAGCTCTCGCCTGGACGCGGACGCGTGCGCGCGCCCGACCACGAGGTGGACCTCCGGGACGTTCGGCGCGCGCTCGAGGACATAGTCGTAGAGCTCGATGGCCTCATCGCCTCGGCCCTGCTTGCTGTAGATGTCCCCGAGCGCGATGCCCGCGCTCACGACCTCGCTCGAGATCGGAAGGCTGCGCGTGAGCGCCTCGAAGAGCACCTCGGCGTCCTCGAGTTCTCCCTTGAGGTAGAACACCTTAGCCTTGGCCAGCGCGTTCTGCTGGGCCTGGGTCCCTTGCTTGAGCGGCCCGGTCACCGGCTCGACCTTCTCCTCCACGGCGGGCGCGGGCTTCGCGGCCGTCGTCTCGGTCGACGGCGCCCTGGGCGGGTCCTCATTCGAACGCTCGCAGCCCACGGCCGCGAGGCCCAACGCGACGGAAAGACACACCGCACACCACGTCACCCTGCTCATACAGCCACCTTCCGCGGAATTCGAATCACGAACGTCGTCCCCACGCCGGTCTCGGTCTCGACGAGGACCTCGCCCCCGTGGTCCTCGACCATCTTCTTCACGATCGCCAGGCCCAGCCCCGTGCCGTTCTCCTTGCCGTGCGTGACGAACGACTCGAACAGGTTGTCCCGGATGCCCTCCGGGATGCCGCCGCCCTCGTCCTTGAGCTCGAAGACGACCTGGTCGAGCTCCTCGTCCAGGCGCACGCGCACAGTGAAGACGCCCCCGCCCTTGGCAGACATCGACTCCGCGGCGTTGCGCGCGAGGTTGAGGATCGCGCGCTTCATCTTCGCCGTGTCGATGTAGACCTCGTTTCGGTACTCGAGGTCGAACTCGAGCGCGACGCCGTGCGCGTCGAGCTCGGGGACCAGGAGCTCCTTGAGGTCGTCCATCAGCTTGTGAACGAAGACCTTGCGCACCAGGATGTTGCTGTCGCCTCGCGCGAACGCGAGCAGCTCGCGCGTCATCTGGTTGAGCTGGTCGAACTGCTTCAGGATGCTCGTGGCGAACGTCGAGCGCTGCTCGGGGTCGTCGGCGCGCGCCATGAGCTGCACGTAGCCCGAGATGATCGCCATCGGGTTCTTGAAGTCGTGGAGCACGCCCGAGAGCATCTGCCCGATGGAGACCAACCGCTGGTTCTTCTCCTCCTCCTCTCGCCGACGCCTCGCCGCGACCGACGCGGCGAGCTGACCGGCCACCACGGACAGGATCTTCACGCCGTCCTGGCCCAGGCCGACCTGGCCGTGCTCGTCGAGCTCGATCGTGTTCAGCACGATGAGCGCCCCGAGCGCCTCGCCCTCGTCCATGAGCGGGAGCGCGTACGCGTTCTCGACCTCGAGCCCGAGCCCGAGCTCGTCCACGAGCTCGTGGACGGCCTGGCGCGTCGCGCACACCTCCTCGTCGGGCCCCGGCGCCTCACTGGATCTCCACGAGATCGGCGCCCTCGAGCGCACCGCGAGCGCGCCTATGCCCAGGCGCGGTGAGAGCACGCCGCGCGTGAGCTCCCACTTCGTCTTCCACTCCCCCCTGTCCGCCACGACCCAGACCTGCTGTTGGCTCTGCCCGATGCCCCCTCGCAGCGTCAGCACGCCCGCGCCCGCGTGAACCAGCGAGAGCGTCTTCTCGAAGACGCTCGCCACGACGTCCTCGAGCGTCTGCGCGCGACCGATCTGGCGCTCGAGCTCGTAGAGGACGTCCAGCTCGCCGACCTTGTGCTCGAGCCGGTCCTTGATCTCGATGAGCTCCATGTTCTGTTCGATCGCGGACAGGTAGAGCTTGCTGTTCTCGATCGCGATCGCCGCCTGCGAGGCGATCGCGCTCATCAGGTACTCGTCCTCGTCGCTGAACGCCCCCACCAGCTTGTTCAGCACCTGGATCACGCCGATGATGTGACCCTGGAGGTTACGGATCGGCTGACACAGGATGTTGCGCGTCTGGTACCCCGTCGACTCGTCGACCTTCGGGTTGAACCGGGGGTCGCGGTAGGCGTCCCGAATGTTCAGGCTCTTCCCGGTGAGCGCGACCCAGCCCGCGATCCCCTGCCCGAGCTGGAGGCGGATCTCGATGTTCACGCTCCCCTGGACGACCTTGGACCAGAGCTCCTGGGTGCGCCCGTCGATGAGGAAGAGCGTGGAGCGCTCGGCGCCCATGAGCTCGGTGGTCTTCTCGACGATGATGTCGAGCAGGTCGTCGATGTGGAGCGCGTTCCCGAGCGCGCTGCCGATGTCGAGCATGTGCGCGAACCGCGCATCCTGCTCCTGGAGCGCGTCGCGCGCGCCCAGCACCAGCGCAGCGAGGTCCTCCCGAGACATCGTCTCGACGGCGCGCTCCAGGTCGGCGTGCGGATCACCGATCGCCGTGAACGAGCCCGAACGCACGCGCGTCACCAACCCGCCGTCCGAAGACTCCGAGGCCCTGCCCTCCTGGGCGAGCTCACCTGTGGGTTCCTCACGCATCGCCACGCCATGCTCTCGATCGGCGGTCATACAAAGCGCGCGCCGGAGTACCCGACGCGCGCCCGAGATCATAGCACGGCCCCTGGGCGCCCGCGAAGCGCGGCGCGCGCTCCTCGGGCGCATGAAACATGCCAGAGCGAAGAGGGCGACGCGACCGCACGTGTCAAACGTGCGGCTGCGTCGCCCTCGACGACCACTCTAACCGGGCCCCTCATGTCGAGGCCCGAACTGGCTCAGGCGACGACATCCTTGAGCTTGAGGCCCCGGTCCTTGAGGAAGGCCAGGAGGCCCTTCTTGGAGACCGTACGCAGGGCGCGAGCCGAGAGGCGCACGCGAACCCAGCGGCTCTCCTCAGGCAAGTAAATGCGCTTGAGCTGAAGGTTCGGGAGCTGGCGCATCTTCGTGCGGTTCTTCGCGTGGGAGACGCGGTTGCCCACGAGCGGCTTCTTGTTCGTCAGGCTGCAACGACGAGACATATTCTCTCCTATCTTGAATGAGGTGGTGTGATTTCGGGACCGCTCCGGGCGATCCTCCACACACCTCAAAATCTTCCGGTTATGAAAGGCTCTCACGATGAACCGTTCGCACCTGCGATAAGGCGCGAGCGCGACAACATGCCAGCGGCCACGGGCGGTGTCAAGGTGATCACCGACCCGGCTCACCGCGGCGCATGCTCAACGCTTGGAGTCCTTGAGGTGAACCCTGAAGAGCTGCTGGCCCATGAAGACGTAGTCGTTGTGACGAAGCTTCGTCTTCTCCCAGAGCTTGATCCAGGTGCCGTTCGACGACGTGAGGTCGACGAGGTAGCAGCTCGAGTCGTCGCCCGAGTAGATCTGAGCGTGGCGCGACGACATGAACTTGTCGTGCGGGAAGATGATGTCTCCCTTCTCACGACCCAACACCGCGCCCGACTCGGGGAGGCAGTACACGTTCTGCACCACCCCTCCGATGCCGACCTGGAGCAGCTTGAAGCTACCACCCGGCGCGGGGCTCCCCATGTAACGCGTGCCGTCGCTCGACTTCGTCTTGGGCGAAATCGACTGCTCGAAGCGCTCGAAACGGAGCACCTGGCGGCCCATGAGAAACGTGTCCCCAGGCGTCAGCTTGACCTCGTCGCGCAGCTTCAGGAACGTCCCGTTGAGGCTGTAGAGGTCCTCGATGAACAGCGTTCCGTTCTCGATGTGCAGGCGAGCGTGCTTCGGGCTCAGGAACGCGTCCGTGGGGAAGCGCGTGTCGCCGTCTCGGCCGACCGTCGTCTCCAGGAACTCGAGCGGGATGGCCACGCCGTCGGACCCGTCCTCGTTGATCGAGACCAGGAAGATCTCCCACGGGTTCGCCTGCTTCGCGGCGTCCGAAGGGGGCGGCGGCTCGCGCTGCGCCGGGGCGATGTGCGCCGGCTGGCTCGTGAGCTTGGCCGACTGGAGGCTCCCGCCGCACTGCACGCAGAACCTCATCCCCTCGGGGTTCGAGGCCCCGCAGTGCGAGCACCCGACGGTCCCCTCCTGCTGGGACTCATGGCGGCGGCGCCTCGACGACGGCGCGATGCGCGCGGTGTCCTCGGCGACCTCCTCGAGGACGTAGTCCTCGTGGTCGGCGAGCGGCGGCGCGTCCAGCGCGTCCAGGAGCGCGCCGGCGAGCTGATCTTCGCTCAGCTTCTCTCCCTCGGACTGGCTGTCGAGGGAGGGCGCGAAGTTCATCGCGCCGAGCGTCGGCTTGCGGAACCTGCGCGCGAGCTTCTCGACCGCCTCGTCGTCGTCGGGCAAGCTCGTGGGCAGCTCCACCGCAGAGTGCG
This sequence comes from uncultured Myxococcales bacterium, assembly GCA_913058025.1. GTDB lineage: Bacteria > Myxococcota_A > Bradymonadia > Bradymonadales > Bradymonadaceae > CAJXPN01. Next base: position 5,423 of record CAJXPN010000145.1, read on the forward strand.
CGTTCGTCCCGAGACGTCGCGCGAAGCCCGACATCCTCAGGCCCTCCGAAGACTCGCTCTCAGACTCCGAGAGCGACAGCATATCCGGTGAAGATTTCGAATCGGTCACATGGAGCTCCTCTGACCACCCCTTCGCTCCTCTCGAGCGCCCCCATCCACGGGGGCATTCTCGCGCGGCGTCGCGGCTTCACGGCCTCTTTCGGCGGTGCCACTTCGCGCATGGAGCATGGGCGCTAATGACCAAAAGCTACACCTGGAGCGCGAGGCATTGCAAGAGCGAAGGCGAGCACGCGAAGGGCGTTGATCTCCACCGGCGCGCCGCTAACATCCCCCGACACCTCCCGAAGGACGACAAAGACATGACCTCACGCTCCACGCTCCACGCCAAAGACCTCCTCGCGCACGCCGAACCACGCGATCCCTCATCGTGGCGCATCGACCCCGATGCGCTCGCGGACTCTGCCCTCGCCATGAGGGCAGACGCCCCCGATGAGGCCGCCCTCTCGCTCATCGAGGAGCTCGGCGCGCCCTCGCTCGACGTCCTCGTCACGCCCATGTCCACGCGCGCGGCGCTCCTGGGCGCGCGCGCCGGGCGCCGCTTCTACCACCACGAGCTGCGCCGCCGCGTCCCCATGCCCGAGCACATGGAGCCCGAGGTCGACGTCTGGGGCGGTGAGACCATCCCCGCGTGGCGCGACGGCGTGCTCGAGGAGCCCAAGTACTTCTCCTTCTTCATGGACGCCCCCCTCCCCTCCTTCAACCCGAACCACCGCCGGAAGTGGCGCGCCCACGAGATGCTCCACGGCGCCGTAGGCTTCTACTGGCGCCCAGACCTCACCCGGTTCGAGTTCTACGTCTCCGCTCGCCTGGGCGAGCTCGCGCCCGTCGCGCACTGGTATGGACTCGACGAGATCTTCCGCCCGCGCTGCCCGCGCCACGTGAACCAGGGCGCCCAGCGCGCGCACTGCCCCGACTGTGAGGCCGCCGCCGCGCCGTACTGGCTCAGCGGGCCACCCCCTCAGCCCGCGTTGGACGCCGCGCGCTCTCTCTCTGCCAGCTCGCTCGAGCACTTCCACTCGGAGTGGGCCGCCTGCATGAGCGAGATCTCCACCGGCGCCGCGAAGCCGACGCCGCGCGGGCGCCTCGACGCCTCCAGCGACGCGATAGGGTACCTGATGGGCCACTGGCCGCGGGTCACCTCGTCGAGCTTCGGTGAGTGGGTCGAGAGGTTCCTACGCGTGGGCGTGGACTACCACGACCACCTCGGCGACTACGCGGGGCACATGGCCTCGACGTTCTCGTCGCTCGTCTCGGGGGACCTCACCGTCGACGTCGACCAGGCCCGCGCGCTGCGCCTGAGGCGCGCCCTGCACGACCTCGGCTACCGCGCGCTCCTGCTCACCGAGTGGGTCGACGACGCGCGCTACGACCGCGCGCGCGACATCCTGGACCCACACCTCGACGCGCTCACGGCCCTCTCCGACGCGCTCCTCGAGCCCGGTGACGCGGCGTCCCTCGGCGCGCACTCCGCGAGCGCGCGCGAGCTCTCCGCGTCACTGCTCGGCGCGCTCGCTCTCGCGCCCTTCGACCCGGCCCTCGGCGCGGACGCCCGCGCGCTGGGCCACGACCTCCTGACCGACGACGGCGAGCTCGCGCCCAGCGCGCTGGGCTCCCTCTCCGAGGGGATCGCTCAGATCACCCCTGACGGCGTCTCGCTCGACGACGCGCTCACTCCGCGCCTCGCGGCGTCCGCCGACTTCCACGGCCTCGGGCCGCTCTCCGCCAGGCTCTCCGCCTTCCTCGACGGCGAGGCCCACCCTGACGCCGAGGCCCTCGCGCTCGACCTCTGGCTCACCAGGCCCGGCAAGGACGCCGAGGCCGAAGCCTTCGGCGCGCTCCCCGAGGAGCTCGTCGAGCTCCTCGACGCGCGGTCGACTCTGCGCCTGAACACGACCGCCAGGCGCGAGACCTTCTCGCGTGAGCTCCTCGCCGACGCGCTCCCCGAGCTCGCAGCGGCGATCCAGGGGGACAGCATCGAGCTCCTGGGCGTCACGCTCAACGGCTCGCTCCGTGTCGCGCCAGTCGACGAGGCGCTCTCCGCGTTGCTCGACGCGCTCGCCCGAGGTGAGCGTTCAGTGGCGCTCGAGGACGCCGACCTGACCGAGCGGTTGCTCTTCGACGGCGTCCTCATATGGCTGCCCATTCCAAGGGCCTGATCCCCCTCGCACAGGACCAAGAAACCTGTTGACATCTCCACACCTCGGTGCCATGAATTGTGCCCACGAAGGGCCGGTAAACCGGACTTTTTCAACACGTTACGCATTCAGAATGTTGACAGACAGGGCGCGCCGAACGACCTGGCCCCCCGTTTAAAAGAGAGAGCCCCTCCATGACCAAGTCGCAACTCATCGAAGCCGTCTCCGAGCGCATCAACCTTCCCAAGAAGCGCGCAGAGGACATCGTCAACGCGGTCTTCGACACGATGGCCGACGCCCTCGTGGAGAACCGTCGGATCGAGGTCCGAGGCTTCGGGAGCTTCTCCATTCGTGAGTACGACGCGCGCATGGGCCGCAACCCCCGCACGAACGAGGCCGTCGAGGTCGACGCCAAGAAGTCGATCCACTTCAAGGTCGGCAAGGAGCTCCGCGAGCGCGTCGCCGACGTCGAGAACTGAACGACGCCACGCTCCAATGACTGTCTCTTATACACATCTCCGAGCCCACGAGACAGGCA
>CAJXPN010000146.1 GCA_913058025.1 uncultured Myxococcales bacterium
GTCTTCGGGAGGAGCTTGGTCAGGGGGCGCTCGCCGCGCGACAGGACGAACTCGGCGATGGCGCGAGGCTTGATGATCATGCCGTGCGCGGCGGAGGTGACCCTGGCGTGAGCGCCCTCGGCGGCGAGGCCGCCGCCTCGCACCGTGGCGACGATCTCGTCATCGGTCAGCCCGTAGGAGAAGACGACGCGGTTGGCGCCGAAGGCGACGACGGGAGCGTCTGGCTCGAGGAGGGTGAACGTGTCGACGCCGTCGATCTCGCGCTCGGCGAGGACGTTCACCCTCGAGTTCGCCTTCTTCAACAGCTCGTAGAGCGCGGCCGTGTCGGTCTCGCCAGGTGTGTCGAGGCCGAAGACCGCGGCGAAACCGCCGAACTCACGGGTCCGAACCGACCTCGGATCGTCGGGGCTCTTCGTGGGCATGAGCGCGAACCACGCGTGACCGCCCGAGCGCGCGATGAGGTCTTCTTTGACGTCGAGGTCGATGTCGAGACGCTCCTCGACCTCGGCGAGGAACTCCTCGAAGTCCTCCTGGCCGTCCGCGTCGATGAGGTCGAGGAGGTAGAACCCGATGATCGCGGGGTCGAAGCTCGCGCGGGCGAAGAAGACGGCGTCGCCGAACGCGTCGGAGAGGTCGAGCGGCGAGGCGGTGAGCGCTCGCTTCAACGTCTTCGCCGCGCCTGGCGAGACGCCCGCCCAGGCGCGCCCCTCGAGCGCGTCGCCCTCGAAGCGCCCCGCGACGCCGAAGCCGCTGAGGGAGCCGAACAGGTTCGCGACGCGCATCTTGTCGATGTCGTTCGCGCGGAGGAAGTCGCGGATGATCTCATCCATGAGCTCGCCGCGCGCGGCGAGGTAGGCGCCGCCGACGTTGGAGTCTCCCATGACCTCGGAGACGAAGTCGTTGAAGCCCGGATCCTCCGCGAGCGTGCGGGCGAGCCCACGTGATGCGCCCGAGCACATCACGGGCATCGCGTCTTCGTCGCCCCAGGTGAAGCAGACGTAGCCGTCGCGAATGGTCCACATGGTGTCGTCGCCGCCGACGAGCCTCATGACGCCGCTCTTGTAGTCAGGGGCCGGCGCGAAGGTCTTCTTGGTGGTGCGTGACAGCCACTTGAGCCACGCGGCCTCGTCGGCGATCTTGACCACGACGGCGGGGCCCTCGTCGCTCACCGCGAAGAGCACGGGTGCGGAGGTGTCGACGCCGGCGGACGTGAAGAACTCGAGCTCGAAGGGGGAGCCCTCGAGCTGCGCGAACTCGCGCTCGAAGGTCTTGTAGAAGGCGGCGCGGGTCGTGGGGTCCTCGAGCCCGACGATCTTTCGAGACGCCGCGACGATGGACCGGACGTCGCGCGCGACGAAGACCGCCGCGGGCTTGTTCGTCAGGTGCGACGCGGCCTCCATGATCGGCCCGGTGGCCATGACGGAAGGTGCCTCGCACGCTGCGGGGTCCGGGGTCGCGGTCGACGTCGTGCAGGCGGTCGAGCCGAGCGCGCCGAGCGCGCCGAGCGCGCACAGTGTGGTGAGGGTCCCGCGCAGGTTCATGTGGTGTCCTGATGTGGAGTTCGTGTGGCCGGGTCGGCGTGGTTCATTCGGAGGTGGTGGGGATGCTGAGGCTGATCCCTCGGCCCTCGCGCGTGGAGATCTGCCAGCTCTTGGACGGGATGACCTCCAGGATGTGGCGCTCGATCTCGTCGAGGTCGTCCGGGGTGTAGCCCTCCGCGCGGATGTCGAAGCGGACGCGCGAGGCGTCCTGGTCGACGTCGACGGAGAGCGTGGCGTGCACGAGCCGCGAGGTGTCGAGCATGCGCTTGGCCCCGAGGTTGACGGCGACGCAGATCGTGGAGATCACCTCGGTCAGCGGCGCCGCGATCGTGGTGTCTGAGGCGGGGCGCTCGACGGTGAGCCCTCCGCTCACCTTCGTGAGGTGATGCGTGAGCGTCTGGACGTTCGAGAGGACTCGCCAGAGGCTGCAGTCCGAGCCCGTCTCGCAGGTCGCGTCCTGGAGGGCGTCGATGTTCACGACGAGCGCGTCGAAGTGCTCGGTGATCGCGCGGACCTCGTCGACGAGGTCCGCGAGCACCGCGTCGCCGCTGTCCATCATGGGCGACCTGGTGTGGGGGCGCTGCGATGCGTTCGTGTACCGCTGGAACGCCTGGACCTCGGCGAGCGAGACCTCGAGCGTGTCGATGCTCATCATCATCGGGGTGAGCAGGTTGCGCAGCTCGGCGAAGGTGGGCTCGGTGGAGCTCCTGATTCGGCGAGACGAGCGGAGCTGCTCGAGGCGCCGCTCGACGAGCCGCCCGAGCGCGGCGAGCTCGGCGCGTTGTGTGTCTGTGAAGCCGCGCGGCGTGACGTCGATCACGCAGAGCGTGCCGAGCGTCCCCTGCTGCGATCGGATCGGGACGCCGTAGTAGGACGTCAGCCCGAGCGCCTTGACCAGCGTCTGGGGGACGCGGCGGTCTGCCGAGGCGTCGTTCGTCTCGAAGGGCGCGTCCCAGGCGACCACCTGCTGGCAGAACGAGATGTCACGATCGGTGGCCAGCGTCGCCTTCTCCTCGTCCGCCAGGCCGGTGTGGGCGCGGAAGATCTGGAGATGATCCGTGAGCATCGTGACGATCGCGATCGGCGTGTCCGCAACGCGCGCGGCGGCCTCGACGAGCGATTGGAGCTCGTGGTCGGGCTGGGTCGAGAGGAGCTCCGCCGAGAAGAGGTGCGCGCGCGGCGAGTCACCGATGACGTCCATTCGGTCCTGGAGGGTGTCCTGTTCGTCGTTCGTCGACATGGGTTCGTGCTCGATTCATGCGTACGTGGAGATACACATCAGTTTGGGCGCTTCGCTGAACAGCTGAGAGGTTAGTGTCTCCCTCGTCCGGACGCAAAGCGCGTTCCCTCGATCTCGAAGGTCGGGGGTGGACATGGTAGTCTCTGACGACCGACCACGAGTCTCTGGAACGGAGGAAACGAGGTGGAGGATGGCCCAACGCTGGACAACCTGAGGTGCTTCCTGGCCGCGGCCGAGCACCTGAACTTCAGGCGCGCCTCGGAGGAGGTGTTCCTCACGCCGACTGCGTTCAGCCAACGCATCAAGCAGCTCGAGGAGCAGCTCGGGCGCCAGCTCTTCGAGCGCACGACGCGCTCGGTGCGCATGACGACCGCCGGGTCGCTCCTCCTGGAGCCCGCGCGCGCCGCGCTGCGCGAGGCGAGGCGTTGCGTCGAGTCGGTCCACGGGAACCCCGACGAGGCGCCCACGCGCTTCACGGTGGGGACGAGGTTCGAGCTGGGGATGTCGTGGGTGGTGCCCTCGCTGCTCGAGCTCCGCGAGGCGAGGCCGGCGTGGACGGTCGACATGTTCTTCGGCTCGGGGGACACGATCCTGGAGGCGCTGCGCACGGGGCGAGTCGACTGCGTGATCACGAGCGCGCCGGTGGCGCGCTCGGAGTGGGAGATCGAGTTCCTGCACCGCGAGACCTACGCGTTCGTGGCCTCGCCGGTGCTGCTCGAGCGCGCGCCCGTGGAGACGATGGCGCAAGCGAGCGAGCAGCCGCTGCTCGACATCTCGCCCGCGCTCCCGCTCACGCGCTACCTCATCAGCGCGGCCGACGGCTCGCTCGACTTCTCGACCTGTCAGTTCTGTGGGACCGCCGGGGCGGTGCGCACGTTCGCGATGGCGGGCGTGGGCGTGGCGGTGTTGCCCGAGTACATGATCGCCAACGAGCTCGAGACGGGCGAGCTCGTCCGCCTGCTCCCGGAGGTCGCGTTGCTCGAGGACTCGTTCCGGCTTATGTGGCGCGCGGACGCGGTGCTCGCCGACGTCTTCGGGAGGTTCTCCGAGTGGATGCGCGAGCGGCCGCTGCGCTGACGTCGGCGCCTCGACGTGGCGCTCAGATGGGGCTCACGATCAGGAGCGACGCGTAGGCGGAGGGTGACGAAGGGGGCGTCTGGGGGAGGGCGAAGCCCGAGATGGTGCCGTCGAGGTACAGCGCGTTCGGGCACCCCATGCCGTCTCGAAAGAGCGTGGCGAATTCCCAGAACGTGACCGGGTCGCGCGAGACCAGGAGCACGATCGCTCCGTCGTCGCGCATGCCGACGCCGCTGCGAATTCGGCGGTTGGGAGACCCCTCGTTGAACGCGGGGTGCAGCCGACCGTGGTCGACGAGCAGTGGGCCAGACTGGGTCGCCAGCGTCCACTCGGTCTCGGCGCCCTCGAACGCGTGGGATTCGATGACATGGGCCCGGTTACGTCGGTCGATCAGGAACACGCCGTTGGGCTCGAGGAAGAAGTTGCCGTCGCCGCTCGAGAGGTTGATCTCCTCCAGGACCTCGCCTCGGCGCACGGTGAGGCCCACCGGGGCGTTGGGGTGTGCGAATATCCCTCCGTTCGTGGCGAAGACGAAGTCCCGCTCGAGCTCCGGCGCGTCGGCCAACGAGAGCGGCCGGGTCGTCGCCGGGTGGTTTGTCTCGAGTGAGATGGTGTGGGTGCTCGGGTCACAGAGGTAGCCGACGTACTCCGCGCCCAGGTCCGTGAACTCGAGCACCTGCGATCCGCTCGCGGTCGAGCCGTCGTGGCGGCTGTAGCGCGCGTAGGCGAGCAGCCCCGCGCAAAGCGTGAGGAGGAGCGTCAACAGGAACAGCCTCATGTGCCTCGTGGGCTCCGGGGCGCTCCTGTCGCCTTGCCCGTGTACGTCGGCGTGGGCCTGCTTCATTTCATGACCTCCTCGAGGGGTGGTGGTGGTCGACGCCACTGGCGGATCGTCACCTTCCAAGGTCACTGCTCTTCGGAGGTTGCGTCGGTGTTCGAGGCTGCGCCGATGGGCCGCTTGAATAGGTGGATACGGTGGAGCGGCTTGGCGCCGCCCTTCTCGACGAGGCGCAGCGACTTCGTGTTCACGTCGGCGACCCACGTCGAGCCCATCGTGTCGTAGCCCGCCTCCACGAGCGAGTTGCACATCCTGAAGAGCATGGACGGGGCGAGCCCCTCGCCGTGGTGCTTCGGGTCCACCGACGCGAATATGAGCGAGGCGCGCTTACGCGTCAGGCGGTACTTCAGGTAGTGGGCGGGCGTGGAGAGTTTGAGCTTGGAGCCCGTGGCCTTGAGGAGCGGGTTGAGGTCTGGGATGCAGACGATCACGCCGACGGGCTCGCCGTCCTTATAGACGATCGAGGAGATGCGCCAGTCGATGATCCACATCATCTCCTTGGCCGAGAACATGAACTCCTCCTCGGTCAGGGGGACGAAGAAGGGGTTCGCGTCGAAGCCGACGTTGAGCATGCGCGCGGTGTGGCGCATGGCCGAGTCGAAGGTCTTGCGAGAGAGCTCCCGCCACTCGAAGCCCTTGGCTTCGAGGGCCTCGAGGCGCGCGGGTGTGATGAGGTGATCGGGGTCGTCCGGGTCCCAACTCGACAGGTCGTACTCGAAGGTCGTCATGGGGAACTCGCGCGTGAAGCCGTGGGCCTCGAGCAGGCGCGCGATGTGCGGCGGCGAGTAGATGTGCTCGATGAACGGGACGCGACCGTGGTGGTCGGTCACCACGCCCATCTGCTGCATCGCGGTGAGGTTGAAGTTGCCCCAGAGCTCGTCGCATCCCTTCGCCTCGCCCCACGCGGCCGAGGCGTCGAGCAGCCGGCCGGCGACCTCGTCGTCGTCGACGCAGTCGAAGAACCCGAAGTACGACCGGTTCCAGCCGTGACGCTCGTTCGAGGCGTGGTGGATGTGCGCGGTGATGCGGCCGACGAGCTCGCCGTCGCGCCTGAGCACGTAGGTCGTGCGCTCGCCGCGGCCACCGGACCAGAGCGGGTTGTCGTCCCCGAGGATGCGCTTCAGGTCTGGCTTGAAGGGGGAGACGTAGTTGGAGTCGCGCGGGTAGACGACGAAGGGGACCTCGAAGAAGGCGTCGAGGTCGTTCTCTATGAGCTCGTAGTGGGGCATGGTTCTCACTGCTCCTCGGCGTGTGCCGCGGGGTCTGTGGCGGTGGTGCGGTTCGCGTCGGCGAGCAACTCGGCGACGTTGCGCATGACGGCGAGCTCGATCTCCTCGCGCCCCTCGCGGGCGACGCGCCGGGAGTTGATCATGAGGACGCGAGGGGGCGTGGCGTCGACGAAGGCGGCGTGGGTCATCTCGTTCTCGGCGAGCAGCGCGAGGATCTGTTGGGCGGCGAAGCCGTGCTCGTCGCGCTCGCGCTCGCCGCGGAGCCAGGCGTCGCGGGCGACGCCGTGGGGTACGCGTGAGAAGAGCGCGCAGACGCCGGGGACGTCGTAGGTGTCCGGGTCGAGCGCGGCGGTGGCGAGCTCGCCGCGGGCGCTGGCCTCGGCGAGGAAGGCGTCGAGGTCGTGTGTGTCGGCGTCGGAGAGCCAGCGGACGAAGCGCGACTCGGAGCTCGACGCGCGCATGGCGCGGGCGCGGGAGAGGATCTGGTAGGTCAGGACGACGGCGCCGAGGATGGCGATGAGCTGGTAGCCGAAGGCGCGGTCCGAGCTCGGCGAGAGCATCCAGAGCAGGCCCGCGAGCGCGATCGCCTGGGCGGCCATGGTGAGCAGCTCGAAGGCCACGCGGAGCTTGCGGTCGCCGGCGTCTTGGTAGCGGACGTTGATGTAGACGAACGCGAGCGCGGCGATCGCGCCCCAGCGCTGCCCGAGGAAGGCGGCCTCGTCGACGAACTCGGTGAGCATCAGCGGGACCATCGCCCAGAACGCGACGACGGTGGCCTCGGCGATGCGGCGCTCGCCAGGGAACAGCCCTCGCCTCGAGCGCGCGAGCAGCATGTACGTGATCGTGGCGTAGTAGATGCCCATGAAGCCGATGAAGGGGAAGAGCGCGGCGGGCGTGTGGGGGAAGGTCGAGTTGAGCGAGAGCGCGAAGAAGATCGCGCACCCGATGGAGGTGTAGATCTTGAACCAGCGTGGCGCGTGGCGCCTCAGCATCCGCTCGCAGTAGAGCAGGAAGATCAGCGGGAGCGTCGTGACGCACAGGTTGATGCAGCGGTCGAGCCAGATCAGGTCGGGTCGCAGCCATGTCGAGGCGCGGAAGAGGAGCGCGCCGCAGGTGAGCGCGAGGAAGGTCTCGAGGGTGCCCTCGAGCACGCTGCGGGCCTCCTGGCGGCGCAGCGCGCCCCAGAGGATGCCGACGCCGGCGGCGCCGACGGCGCAGCCGATGGCGTTGGCGAGGGCCTGAGGTTCATATTGGGAGAGGAGCGACACGACGTCTCAACCTCCCGTCATCTTGCGCAGCACGCGCGAGGCGATGGCGCGGCGGACGGCGGCGACGGGTGCGGAGTAGGGGCGCTCGACCTTGAGCGACCAGGGCTGGAAGAAGTAGCCGCGGCAGTCGGTGGTGGGCTTGTTGAGCAGGAGCTTGATGACCTCGTAGGCCATGAGGTTGCCGGTGGTGATGACCATGGGCGCGAACGACATGCGCGCGCGGGTGCCGGCGACCATCTCGCCGGCGACGTCCATGTCGACCGCCTCGGCCGAGGAGGAGTGGACGAGGACGTAGAGGATCTCGGCGCCCTTGGCGCCGTCGATTTGAGCGTCGGTGAGCTCGGTCCAGGGGGTCCCGAGCGTGGGCGAGCCGAGGCGCTCCTCGGGGCGAGGGTCGCGGGGGCCGACGACGATGGCCGAGGGCAGCGGCGAGGTGTACGCGTCGATGACGGTGCAGCCGTGGGCCTTGGCGCGGCGGTAGAGGTGGACGCCGGCGGCGATGTCGTCCATGCCGTTGACCACGATGTCGTGCCGCTCGAGGATGTCCTCGAGGTGGTCTGGCCACTCACGACCGAAGACGGTGATGTCGGCGCCGGGGTTGATCTTGAGGGCCTGCTCGCGGGTGCTCTCGGCCTTGTCGGAGCCGAGGGTGTCGAGCGTGGCGAATACCTGCCGGTTGAGGTTGGAGACCTCGAAGTCGTCGAAGTCGGCGATGGTGAACGAGCCGACGCCCGCGCGCACGAGCGACTGCATGCACGCGCCGCCCATGCCGCCGACGCCGCAGATGAAGACGCTGCCGTCGCGCAGCGCCTGCTGCTCCTCGGCGGTCACGAAGCCGATGTTTCGTGTAGTCATCTCGGCGTAGTCGAAGGCGGACATGGTGGGGGCTCCTGTGTGGGGCCTGTCTCTTATACACATCTCCGAGCCCACGAGACAGGCAGAAATCTC